>DMHA01000272.1:0-3556 GCA_003449615.1 Flavobacterium sp. | reverse complement strand
AAGTCATAGTTGAAGATATTGAAGAAACCAAAATGGACAAATATATTTTAATGAAAAAAGCGGCAACCGATTTGCTTTTTTTATCGGATATTCAGGAAATAACTTCTGATTTCAGAAATATTGATTCAGAAAATATATGAGTTACAAAAAATGGGATATTTACAGAGCAAATTTAGATCCCGTTGTAGGGTCTGAACAAGGGAAATCAAGACCAGTTTTGATAATTAGCGAGGATAATATAAATGAACTTTTAAATATTGTAAACATTTTACCCATTACAAGTCGCAAAACGGGAAGACAAATTTATCCAAATGAAGCTCTTATTGAAGCAAATATATTTGGATTAGAAAAGGAATCTATAATTTTATGTCATCAAATAAGAACACTAGATAAAAGTCGTTTGTCTAATAAATTTGGAGTAATTAATATTATTGATAAACAAAATGAAATTATTGAATCATTATGTTTTCAATTAGGAATTGATAAAAATAAATACAAGTAATTTATAGTTTAAACAGATGAACATTGCATTAGAAAAATCAAAATTAATAAGATTGTTGGAAGAAACCAACGATGAATCTATTATTGCTTCTATTAAAAAAATATTCACAACCAAGAAAAAAGATTGGTGGGATGAATTGTCAGAGGAACAACAAGATATTTTAAACGAATCCATAGAGCAATACGAAAAAGGTGAATTTACTTCATTTGAGAAGTTTATCAAACCACATCTTTAAAGATGAAAAGAGAAGTCGTATTAACCCCAAGGGCTCAAGTTGAAATTGAAAATGTTTTTGCCTATTTGGAATTAAAATGGAATGAAAAGACAAAGAAGCAATTTTCAAATAAAATCAATACTGTTTTAAGTTTAATTGTTGAGAATCCAGAATTATTTCCAGTTTCAAGTGTAAATAGAAAGATTAGAAAAGCTGTAATCAGCAAACAATCGACTTTGTTTTATCATTTTAACAGCAAGCATATTATTGTACTTTCTGTTTTCGACACCAGACAAAACCCAACAAAAATTAACAAAATAAAATAAGTTCAAACCAATATATGAAATCGCCTCTAAAAACAGGTTTGCGCAAGCAAACACCAATCATCACAAAGGCGATAACATATATGACCGCTGAAAAATATAGTTTACATATATGAAAGGACCATTATTTTACTCAAAAATATTACTCTTTGGCGAATACGGCATTATTCGTGACTCGAAAGGTTTGTCTATTCCTTACAATTTTTATAATGGTGCGCTGAAAAGAGAAGAAAATCCATCCCCAGAAGCCATAAAATCCAACGGACATTTGAAACGTTTTGTTTCCTATTTGGAAACCTTGCAAAGCGAGCAACCCGATTTGGTTACTTTCGATTTAGATACTTTAAAAAATGATGTTGCAACTGGAATGTTCTTCGATTCTAGTATTCCGCAAGGATACGGTGTAGGAAGTAGCGGTGCCTTGGTGGCAGCGATTTACGACAAATATGCCCAAAATAAAATCACGGTTTTAGAGAATTTGACTCGTGAAAAATTATTGCAACTCAAAACTATATTCTCCCAAATGGAATCTTTTTTCCATGGAAAAAGTTCAGGTTTGGATCCTTTAAACAGCTATTTGAGTATTCCTATTTTAATCCATTCTAAAGACAATATTGAGGCAACCGGAATTCCAACCCAAAGTCTCGAAGGAAATGGAGCCGTATTTTTGTTGGATTCAGGAATTGTAGGCGAAACTGCTCCGATGGTCAATATTTTTATGGAAAAATTGAAAGATCAAGGTTTCAGAAAAATGTTGAAATCGGAATTCATCAAACACACCGATGCTTGCGTCGAAAATTTCTTGGGTGGCGATATCAAGTCTTTGTTTGCCAACACCAAAAAATTATCAAAAGTCGTTTTGAACAACTTCAAGCCGATGATTCCAGAGCAATTTCACGGGATATGGCAAGAAGGAATTGACTCGAATGATTACTATCTAAAACTTTGCGGTTCAGGTGGTGGCGGTTATATTCTTGGTTTTACCCAAAACTTAGAAAAAGCAAAATTAGCTTTGAAAGATTATAAACTCGAAGTAGTTTATCAATTTTAATATGTTATCAAGAAAGAACAAAATAACCGTGATGAAATTCATCAGTTTGTTCTCGGTCGTTAGAGGTTACAACATTCCGATAATCGTTTTGGCGCAGTATCTTTCGGCGATATTTATTCTCGCACCCGAAAAAAGAGCACTATCCATCCTGCTCGATTTCGATTTATTCATCATTGTTTTTGCATCTTCGCTGACCATTGCTTCGGGTTATATTATCAATAATTTTTACGACAGCAAGAAGGATTTAATCAATCGTCCCAACAAGTCAATGCTCGACCGATTGGTCAGCCAAAAAACCAAATTGCAAGTCTATTTTACACTAAATTTTATCGTAGCATTGCTGGCCATAATTGTTTCTTGGCGGGCTTTCTTCTTTTTTTCGACCTATATTTTCCTGATTTGGTATTATTCACATCGTATCAAAAAATATCCTATAATAGGAAATCTTATGGCTGCATTTTTGGCGGTTTTGCCTTTTTTTGCCATTCTTTTGTACTACAAAAATTTTTATGAAGTCATTTTTGGTCACGCTGTTTTCTTGTTTTTACTGCTTTTAATTCGTGAAATAATTAAAGATTTGGAAAATATCAAAGGCGATTTGGCCAACGATTACAAAACCATTCCCATTATTTATGGCGAATTGGTTTCGAAGAAAATAATTACTATTTTAACAATCTTGACTATAATTCCAATCTATGTTTTGATCGAAATTTTCGACGTGGGTTATATGGACATTTATTTTTATTCCTGTCTCATTATTTTGATTTTTTTCTTGCAATATCTTTGGAAATCAAACACCAAAGAACAATTTCTATTACTTCATAATGTCCTGAAATTTCTAATCGTGGCGGGCGTTTTTAGCATTATTCTTATCAATCCTAGTGTGTTGTGGCACGGGAAAAAATTGTTGCAGTCGATTTGATGTTTTAAAAATATTTTCACAAAGTGATTAGTACACAAATTTAATTTTATTGTTTAGTCTATAAACTCTGCGAAGTGTGAATAAGTCGTAACCACAAAATATAATCGTGATTGCTTTTGCGAATGTATTCGAATCGCAACTGCTTGCTGCAAATTTGCAAATTTTAATTTTTTTTTTAAATTCGTCAATTCGTGGCTAATTCTTAATTTATCGTCTCGCCATTCCCAACTCCATCCGCATCTGGATTTACGAAAACCAATTTCCCTTTGGCATTATTGGTCATCAAAATCATTCCTTGACTTTCTACGCCACGAAGGTTTCTTGACGCTAAATTTACTAAAACAGTCACTCGTTTTCCAATGATTTCTTCGGGTTTAAAACTTTCGGCAATTCCAGAAACAATCGTGCGAACATCGATTCCTGTGTCGATTTTCAAAATCAACAATTTGTTGGCTTTCGGCATTTTTTCAGCTTCGAGAATCGTTCCCACACGCAAATCCATTTTGGCAAAATCATCATATTGAATGGTTTCTTTTTGAGGTTC
>DMHA01000370.1:8629-9288 GCA_003449615.1 Flavobacterium sp. | reverse complement strand
CAATGGCTGTTGATGATATTGGTAATCAAGAAATTATTATTTTTATTTTCAAAAAAAACATACCAAGTGGTTCGTTGATTCGATTTATAGAAAATGTAATTTGAACCAAAGTTTTTTAATTCAGGCGGAGTTTTTCTTGATGGGAAAGTAGTAATATTATAATTAATAAAATCAATGATCTTATCAACATAATCATAAGAACTTTGCATAAAACCAAAATATTCTTCTTTGAAAAGTATAAAGACTAAATCGTCTAAATAATCCAAAACCCCATTTTGAAAATTTATCATCTTTTCCAATCATAAGATTTAATTCTTTCCTTTATGGCTTTTCTAAATTGCTCAACAGAAAGTCCTTTATTAAACTCTTCATCAAAATCAAAACTAGATTGTGTTTTAAGCATTTCGATTTCATTTAAAACCGCTTGATCTTCAATAGATAAAATCCAATCGATTATTTCTTTTTTTTGTGTCGCTATTTCCATCTTTTTAAATTTATTTCAAAGTTAACTATTTTATGTATTGCTTCTAAAACTATCAAAAAATTAAGTCCGATTTACAATTGTTGCCGATGCTTGCGCCGTTGGAAACACAATCAAATCGGCAATATTGACGTGATAAGGTCTCGAAATCACAAAGTGAATTATATCGGCAATGTCC
>DMHA01000370.1:0-8514 GCA_003449615.1 Flavobacterium sp. | reverse complement strand
GCCTTTGAAACGCACTTCACTAAACTCGGTTTCGACCATTCCAGGATGAATGGCTCCCACCCGAATTCCGAATGGATTCAAATCCAGTTGCATACTTTTATTCAGCGCATCAACGGCAAATTTTGAAGCACAATATACATTCCCGTTCGGATATACTTCTTTGCCAGCAATGGAACCAATGTTGATAATATGACCCAACTTTTGTTCAATCATTTTCGGAATTACAACTTTAGAAACATACAAAAGTCCTTTTACATTAATGTCAATCATCGCCTCCCAATCTTCAATATCTCCATCTTGTATGGGGCTTAAACCGTGCGCATTCCCAGCATTATTGATCAAAACATCAATTTTAGAAAAGTCATTAGGCAAAGAGTTTATGCTTTCGAAAACCGCTTCTTTATCCCGAAGATCAAAGGATAAGGTGTGAATTTCTGTAAATTCAGAAAGTTCTTTTTCAAGGGTTTTTAATCGCTCTTCTCTTCGACCACAGAGGATGATTTTATAATTATTTTGGGCCAATATTCTTGCTGTTGCTCTGCCAATTCCGCTTGTTGCTCCAGTTATTAAGGCTGTTTTCTTCATGTCTTTTATTTTTATATTGAATTGTAAGTTTATACTTGTCTTTGTGTGAAAAGCTATAAACAATTAAAATTAATTTAGCCAGTTCCAGCCAGTTTTCAGTCTATCAATAAATAAACATTAAAATTAAGAAAATTAAGTTTCAGTCTTTAATGGAACCTTAATATCTTACTAAGTAAATAAATAAGCTAAATGTTCACACTATTTCCAAAAGAACCAAAAAACATTAAATTGTGGTTTTTTAGCTTTCTGTTTTTAGCTTTCTCAAAAATATAAATTAGAATTTTACTGCAAGATAGTAGATTAGAAAAAAATAACACTACATTTGTCACAATTATACTAAATAAGTACTTATGAATATTTTTGTTGGAAGCCTTCCGTTCAGTATTGAGGAAGCAGATTTAAGAGAGTCTTTCGAGGCTTACGGTGCAGTTGATTCTGTAAAAATTATTACTGATAAATTTACTGGAAGAAGTAAAGGATTCGGTTTTGTTGAAATGCCAAGTGATGACGAAGCTCAAAAAGCAATTGATGAGTTAAACGGAGCGACTGTCCAAGGTCGTGCTATTGTAGTGAACAAGTCTGAGCCGAAACCAGAAGGCGAAAGAAGAAGTTACAATAACAACCGTGGTGGAGAATCACGCGGAGGTTATGGTGGTGGAAACAGCCGTGGTGGAGATAACCGTGGAGGTGGAGACAGAGGAGGAAGATATTAATATTCTTTTCAATCATATAAAAAAGGTGTCAATGAAAATTGACACCTTTTTTGTTTTTCCTCGCCCCAGCCCTCTCCACACGAGCGAAAGCGAACTGGCGAAGCAAAGGAGAGGGAGTTGAAGTGGATTTGTTTTATAAATTGGCAACCAACCAATCGCCAACTTCACTTGTAGAATAGGCTTTTGCTCCTTTAGCAACTAAATCTTCAGTTACAATTCCTTGTTCCAATGATTTGTTGACAACGGCTCTGATTGCTTCAGCTTCTTCTTTTAATCCAAAAGCATCTTCAAACATCATCGCTGCCGATAATACAGTCGCCAATGGATTGGCAATATTCAATCCTGTGGCTTGTGGATAAGAGCCGTGAATGGGTTCGTATAATGAAGTGTGTTCTCCCACAGAGGCTGATGGCATTAATCCCATGGAACCTGAAATTACAGATGCTTCGTCAGTCAAAATATCACCAAATAAATTTTCCGTAATTAATACGTCATAAGAATTGGGCCATTGCACCAAACGCATCGCAACAGCATCAACAAATTCGTAAGAAACAGTCACTTCTGGATAATCTTTTTCCATCGCTTGAACGGTTTCTCTCCACAAACGAGAGGTTTCTAGAACATTGGCTTTATCGACGCAACACAATTTTTTAGAACGTGTCATGGCCAGTTCAAAACCTTTTTTTGCCAAACGTTGTACTTCGGCTCTGGTGTAAACACAGTTATCGAAAGCGGTTTCGCCACCGTCTTTTCTTCCTTTTTCACCAAAATAGATTCCGCCGGTTAATTCTCGTAAGAAAACCAAATCGGTTCCTTCAATTCTTTCTCTTTTTAATGGAGAATTGTCAATTAAGGATGGAAAAGTGAAGGTGGGTCTAACATTGGCAAACAAACCTAATTTTTTACGCATCAACAACAATCCTTGTTCTGGTCTTACTTTAGCACTTGGGTCGTTGTCAAATTTTGGGTGTCCGATGGCGCCAAACAAAACCGCATCGGCTTTCATACAAATTTCGTGGGTCTCGTCGGGATAAGGAACTCCGACGGCATCAATGGCACAAGCTCCCGTAAGTGCGGGTGTCCAACTGATTTCGTGATTGAATTTTTTAGCAATGGCATCCGAAACTTTTACAGCTTCGTTAATTACTTCTGGTCCGATTCCGTCTCCGGCTAATAGGGCGATGTTGAATTTCATGTTTTTTGATTTTTGGGTTATTGGCACTTGGTTTTTAGATGTTTATAGTTGTTAAAATAATTGCGTTTTAAAAATGCAATACATTTGTACCAATCCATTTTTATGGAAGTGGAAGGGTTTCATTGGCTTTGCCCCTTTTTTAGGTTTTTTTTTATGATTATTAGGGAAGTTTATCATTTTTTTCTTTTAATTTTTGATGCTGTAAAAGCGATTTCATTTGAGTAATTGCCAATTTGTTGAGGTGCAACAATCTATCACTTTGTGTCATGCCTTGATGAATGAGAAAAGCATTATTACTTTCCATATTAGAGAGTACTACCAATTGTTCTATGGTAGCGGTGTCTCTAATATTTCCTTTTTCGTTGGGATTTTCCTCTCGCCATTGTTTGGCAGTTTTTCCAAAAAGAGCTACATTAAGTACATCTGCTTCGTTGGCATAGATGATGGCACTTTGCTTTTTATCAACTTCAGTAGGTATCAAATTTTCTTTAATGGCATCGGTGTGAATAAGGTAGTTTACTTTGGTAAGGTATCTTTGGTAATTCCATTCGAGTTTTAGTCGGCTATTTTCATCTTCCTTTAATCGTTGAAATTCATTAACAAGGTAAATTTGAAATTCAGGACTAAGCCACATCGCAAAATGAAAAGCAATATCTTTGTGAGCATAAGTGCCACCATATTTGCCCAATTTTACAATCATGCCTTTTGCATTGGTTCTTTCTGTCCATTGTCCGACAGACATTATAAATCTATTGATGCCCGACTCTTGGTTAATTACCCCGAATTCGGGGTAATTAAAATTTTGGTTATTAATTTTTTCCCAAATGCCTAAATATTCTAAGGTGTTTTTATTGGTTATCCATTTGCCTATAAGTCCACTGCCTTCATTAAATCCTTTTGTCATATCCGTAAGGCTAATAAAGTCAGTTTCATTAGAAGTATAAATACTTATCTCCGTTCCTTTTACCTCTATTTTTTTGCTTTTACTCATATTTTAGGGTTTATTTTGCTGGAAAAATCGCTTTTACATCATTAAAAGATTTCAAATTTTGTTAATAATCTTCCTCAATCTTCTTGTTTATTGTAAATGGCTGTGTATTGCTTTTCGCTAAATAATCTCATGTGCTGTGTTTTATTTATAGAGCTCTCTCTTTTATACTTGCTTTGATTTCCGCAATTCTTTTCCTAGTTAATTCTTCCAAACAAGTTGAATATATTAGTGGTTGAATACTGCCTCCTTCATATTGTGAAGAATCAAATTTGCAATGTGAATCTCTAAATTTCATCCAGTCTTTTTCTGCCTGAATTAACAATTGTTTTTCATTTTTATCAAGAATAGCCATAAGTTGCTTATATACTTTATTCAGTTCAGCATCAGCTTTTTTGAATTTCACATTTGCAGTTTCATTCATCTCTAATTGAGTTTGAGGAAATGAATTATTACTAAAGCAAAAAATAAAAAGTAAAATGATTAAATATTTTATAGTCATTTGTCAAAATTTTTGATTTTATAATTCTGTGATGTATAACCGCTAACTAATAGCTAAAACCACAAAAACCCTACATCACATTCAACATTTTCTGTGTTGCTTTGATGGCTGCCACAGTTTGATCAGAATCTAATCCTCGGGTTTTGAATTCTTTTCCGTTATTTGTCCAAGTAATGATGGTTTCGCACAAAGCGTCCGAACTACTTCCAGGCGGAATTCTTACGGCATAATCAATTAGTTTGGGCAAACTAAGTTTTTTGGTTTTATATATTTTGGTCAAAGCATTCATAAAAGCGTCAAATTGTCCGTCGCCTTGTGCGTGTTCTTCAATGATTTCTCCATCAATTTTTAACCTTAAGGAAGTTGAAGGCTGAAAACCTTTGGAATGAACCAACACATAAGATTCAATGACAATTTTGTCTTCATAAGTTTGGCTGTCCAAAACATCAGAAATGATATACGGTAAATCTTCTTTGGTAACGGTTTCTTTTTTGTCGCCTAATTCGATGATTCTTTGGGTAACCAATTTCAAATCTTCTTGATTGAGTTGCAATCCCAATTCCTGAAGGTTTTTTTCGATATTGGCTTTGCCAGAGGTTTTTCCCAAAGCATATTTTCTTTTTCTGCCAAAACGTTCTGGCAGCAAATCATTGAAATACAGATTGTTTTTATTGTCGCCATCAGCGTGGATTCCAGCGGTTTGGGTAAAAACATTATCGCCCACAATGGGTTTGTTGGCGGGAATTCTATAACCTGTAAAAGTTTCTACCAATTTACTCACCGAGTACAAAGACGATTCCTTGACTTTCATTTTTACTTCGGGCATAAAATCATTTAATACCGCAACCACACTTTCTATCGGAGCATTTCCTGCTCGTTCGCCCATTCCGTTTACAGTAACATGCAAGCCGTTGATGCCAGCTTTTACGGCTTCCAAAACATTGGCAACGCTTAAATCATAATCATTATGTGCGTGAAAATCAAAATGAATTTTCGGATATTTTTGTTTTATTTTCGAAATAAATTCAAATGTTTGTGACGGAATTAGCACGCCTAAAGTATCGGGCAATAATATCCTTTTGACAGGTTGAGTGGCTAAAAAGTCCAAAAACTGAAACACATAATCGGGAGAATTTTTCATTCCGTTGCTCCAATCTTCCAGATAAATATTGGTTTCAATATCATTTTCTTTAGCCAAAGCAATGATTTGGGCAATTTCGGCAAAATGTTGTTCGGGCGTCTTTTTCAGTTGATGTGTCAAATGATTCATCGAACCTTTGGTCAATAAATTTTGAACTTTGGCACCTGCTTTTTTCATCCATTCGATAGAAATTCCACCATCGACAAATGATAAAACTTCGATTCTGTCGCAATATCCTTTGCTTTTTGCCCAAGCTGTAATGCCTTTTACGGCTTGAAATTCGCCCTCACTCACTCTTGCCGAAGCAATTTCTATTCTATCAATATGTAGTTCTTCGAGCAACAATTGGGCAATGGTTAATTTTTCTGCAGCCGAAAACGATACGCCCGAGGTTTGTTCCCCATCGCGAAGCGTCGTATCCATTATTTCGATTTTTCTTTTTTCCATTTTTTTATTGCTTTTGGCTAAAATGTTTGGATTATTTTATTTTTTGTATCCAATTTTCACTCGTGGTTTTTCGTCCTCTTTTTTCTCATTTAACTCATCTAAATAGGAAAACACCAACTCAATATTCTTATCGTGATTTTCGAGTTTCTTTTGAATTTGCAATATGTTTATTTTCAATTCGCTAGTGTCCAAAAGCATTTGCTTCACTTTTGTGAAAGTACGCATAATTTGAATATTGGTCTGAATGGCTTTGTCGCTTTTTAGCACACTAGAGAGCATCATCACACCGTGTTCGGTAAAAGCGAACGGCAATTTTCTAGTTCCTCCCCAACTTGATGTCACAATTTGTGATATCAAGTTGTCGAGTTCTTCTTTTGAAACTTCAAACATAAAATCATCAGGGAATCTCGTAATATTTCGTTTAACAGCTTGATTTAAAACTCTAGTTTCAACTCCATAAAGTGAAGCTAAATCTCTATCCAACATCACTTTTTGATTTCGAATGATGTAAATCTTATCCGTGATTATTGCTTCCGAAATTTTCAAATTGTCACTCATTGTTTTATAATTCTTAATGTGTCAAAAACATTATTTCTTATTATCCAAAACCATCTCAAAATGTTCCACTATTGGAAACGGTTCATAATAATGATGAAGCAATTTTTTCCATTCTACATATTGTTCAGAATGTCTAAAACCAATAGTGTGATCTTCCAATTTCTCCCAATCAACCAATAAAATGTATTTGTTTTCTTGTTCGATACACTTTCGCAAACTATGTCCTAAATAGCCTTGAATAGAACTTATGTATTGACCAGCAATTTCAAAATCCTTTTCAAATTGTTTTTGTTCTCCTTTTTTTACGAAAAGGATGGCTACTTCTAGAATCATAATCCTGTTTTATGAAACACCTAACAGGTTTTAAAAACCTGTTAGGTGTGTTGAGGTTTTTTTATGCAAAACCAATTTTTTAATAAGGCAACTGATCTGCAAAAGCTACAATTTCCTTTTTGATGTTTTGCAAATAATCAATATCATCAAAACCATTAATCATATTGTCTTTTTTGTAGCCAGAAATATCAAATGATTCTTTTTCGCCAGTGGCTTTTAGCGTAATAGTTTGTGCCGGAAGGTTGATTTCCAATTCGGTTTTTGGATTTGCTTCGATAGCTTTGAAAATTTTGTCTGCAAATTCAGCACTTACTTGAACCGGCAAAACACCAATATTCAAACAATTATTTCTGAAAATATCGGCAAAAAAACTGGAAACTACGGCTCTAAATCCGTAATCGTAAACTGCCCATGCCGCGTGTTCTCTTGAAGAACCTGAACCAAAGTTCTTGCCGCCAACAAGGATTTTTCCGCTATAAGTGGGGTTGTTCAAAACAAAATCAGTTTTTGGAGAACCATCATTATTGTATCTCCAGTCACGGAAAAGATTGTCGCCGAAGCCAACACGTTCTGTCGCTTTCAAAAAACGAGCTGGAATAATTTGATCAGTATCCACATTTTCGATAGAAAGCGGAACTGCTGTACTTGTAAGGATATTAAATTTGTCGTATGCCATTTGATTTGTTTTTCACAGTCAGCCTTGGGCTTAGGACTTTGGGCGAAACTGCATTAATTTTATTTATTTAATTCTATTTTTTATTTCTTCTAATATATAGATGTTTAATTCTAATCCACTTTTACCCTCAGGTAAACTAAAATCATTTGTTATAACTTGCCTGATAATTTCATAACCATTTAAAGCATCTACTTTGCTAAAAAAAACATTTTCCCATTTAGGTATTTTTTCTGAATCTTTTAATTGTATACCATTATCATAAAAATCAATTGGTAAAAAACTTAATTCTTTTAAAGAAACACTTTCGTTCTTTTGCTCTAAATTATATTTTAAGTACGCAACTGAATATTCTAGACATTGTTTTACTCTTTTGGAGATTGCTTCTAGATCTTCCGGTTCATAGGGTCTCTTCCTCCAATTGTTATATTGTTTTTGAGTGTAATCAAATTTTGAATTAATTAATTCTTGGTCTTCTTTTGCAAAAACAAATTCCATGTCCTCGGTAATCATTTTATCAGTATGAATTAGACTGAACCTTAGTTCCTTATTACTTAATGCAAGAATTTTAATAAAAGGTTTTGTAATTCTGTTTTCAGTAATTGAAAGAACCGAATCTTTCTCATTAAGAGACCATTTCCCTTCTATAAATACACCGCTGTAAGCTCCAAATGCTGCCGTCAATTTTTTTTCTTTTTTGAAAAATAAAAAATTTGTTTCAAAAAAACTACTACCTAATAAAGAACTTAAACTCAAGTTTGAGTTTTTATATCGATAACTTGAATCATCAAGTATTTCTGAATTAACGCTTTCAAAGTTCCATTTTCCAGTAATTTTGTCATCTAAAGATGTATTGCAAGAGTATAAAACTAAAGTTATAAATATTATTATAATTTTTTTCATGAAATTGATTTTGAAGTGTAAAATTAAATAAGCTCCCTCGGATCCGTCAAAACTCCTGTAACAGCCGCCGCCGCCGCCATATACGGACTTGCCAACAATGTTCTTGCTCCTGGCCCTTGACGACCTTCGAAGTTTCTGTTTGAGGTACTCACCGCATATTTTCCAGCAGGAACTTTATCATCATTCATCGCCAAACAAGCTGAACATCCCGGTTGACGCAATACAAAACCAGCCTCGGTCAAAACGTCGAGAATTCCTTCTTCTTTGATTTGTGCTTCGACAACGTGTGAACCTGGAACCAACCATGCGGTAACATTTGCCGCTTTTTGTCTTCCTTTTACAATCGAGGCAAAAGCTCTGAAATCTTCGATTCTTCCATTGGTGCAACTTCCTAGGAAAACGTAATCAATTGGTTTTCCTATCATTGCATCACCTTGGTTGTAACCCATATAAGCTAGAGATTTAACGTAAGTTTC
>DMHA01000152.1 GCA_003449615.1 Flavobacterium sp. | reverse complement strand
TATTAAACTGTATCATATAGGTTTCCATCACTTGCTTTTTTTCATTGTGCGATAATAAAAAAAGCTGCGCATTATTACTGTTCGATCGCAAGAATTTTTTTTCTTTACTCTTGATTAATGTATCTTGAAAATTAAATTCATTCTCTCCAATTAGCTCTCCTACACTTGTGTTCAAGATTTCGGCTATTGATTTCAAATGAACTATAGAAGGCATCACCTTCATATTTTCAATTTGAGATAAGGCACTTGGGGAAATGCCAACTTTTTCAGCCAGCTCATTCAATCTGATTTCCATATTTTCACGCTTTTTCCTGATGCGTTGTCCTAGCTTCCTCATCTTATTTACCCGAAAAAGAAATAGTTCTTCTGACCTTCAACTATGGCTCCTTCTTTAGCAACAAAAAGTGTTCCCATATCTTTTCCTTCTAATACTTCAAATACAATGGCAGGATCATCTCCCTTAGCAATTACCATGTCAATCTCGTTGTTGATACACAAACGGGCTGCTGCAATTTTTGTAACCATACCTCCGGTAGAAAAACTTGATCCCGCACCCTTAGCTGAATCTTCAATCTCCTTGGTAAGATCGTACACTTTATGTATAATTTTTGCATTAGGATCAATACGTGGATCCCCAGAATACAAACCATCAATATCACTTAAAATGATAAGCAAGTCGGCATCAGCAACCACCGAAACATACGCTGATAAAGTGTCATTATCGCCAATTTCTATTTCGTCAGTTGCAATGGTGTCATTTTCATTTATAATAGGAATAATGCCCATATTTAAAAGAGCATTTAAAGTATTTCTCGAGTTTTCGCGACGAACCGGATTGGTAATCCCATCTTTGGTGAGTAATAATTGAGCAACCCCGCAATTATATTCTTGAAATGCCTCGGCATAAATATTAATAAGTTCGGCTTGACCAATAGCCGCGAGTGCTTGCTTTTCTGATAATTCAGTGGGCTTGCGGGAATATCCTAATTTTGATGCACCCACCGCTATTGCTCCCGAAGTTACCAACATAACTTTTCTTCCTTGCTTACTCAATTCAGATAATACACGGGCAATATGACCAATTTTAACTCTATCAATGGCTCCCTCCTGATTGGTTAAAGACGATGTGCCTATTTTTATAACTATCTTTTGCTTTTGCTTAAGCTTCAATCTATCTTGCATATTACTATCAGATTTTCAATTTTTTACTGTAACAAATCATTTAATCTTTCTTCTACAATTTTAAAATTAAATGCATCCAATATATGATCCATTTTGGCAAGAATCATATCATTGCACAAATTACCTAAACTACCTTCGTGGGTATGCTGAATATTATAATTGGGTTTGAAATTCCCAGCAGCTATTTCCAATCCCACATCCAAATAAGCATCACGAAAAGGAACACCTTTTAACACCCTATTGTTTACTTCTTCAACGCTAAAACAATATTTATACTTCTCATCATGAATAATATTCTTATTCACAATAATATTGTCTAACATCAATTTCAATATAGAAATACAATTCTTTAAGTCTTGAATTGCCGGAAACAATACTTCTTTTAATAATTGCATATCACGGTGGTAACCAGAGCTAAGATTTGAAGTAATTAAAGTAATATCATTAGGTAATGCCGCAATACGATTGCATTTTCCTCTCACCAACTCAAATACATCTGGATTCTTCTTATGCGGCATAATACTCGATCCTGTGGTAAAAGCTTCTGGCAAACTGATAAAAGAAAAGTTCTGTGACATAAAAAGACAAGCATCCATAGAAAATTTGGCCAAAGTACTTGCTAATGATGCCATGGCAAATGCCATTATTTTTTCAGTTTTTCCTCTTCCCATTTGCGCATACACTACATTGTATGCAAGATCGTCGAATCCCAATAATGTGGTAGTCATGGTTCTATTCAATGGAAACGATGATCCATAACCAGCAGCAGAACCTAATGGATTTTGATTACAAACAGAATACGCCGAACGAAGTACATGCATATCGTCTATTAAAGCTTCGGCATAAGCACCAAACCACAAGCCAAACGAGGATGGCATAGCAACCTGCATATGGGTATAACCGGGAATAATAATTTCTTTGTGTTTTTCACTTAAGCTAAGAAATGTATCAAAAAGAACTTTTGTTAGTTCAGTAAATTGGAATATTTCATCACGCAAATATAATTTCATATCCAATAAAACCTGATCGTTTCGAGATCTTCCACTGTGAATTTTTTTTCCCGCATCTCCGTATTTACGAGTCAATAACAATTCCACTTGCGAATGAACATCTTCAACTCCTTCTTCAATTACAAAGTTTCCTGCTTTAATATCTTTATAAATATCAACCAAACCCGTTGAAAGATTTTTTAACTCATCGGCAGTAATTAGATTTATGGACTCCAGCATTTTTATATGTGCCAATGAACCCAGCACATCAAATTCAGCCAAATACATATCCATTTCTTGATCGAGCCCCACAGTAAAATTTGCAACAGAAGCGTCTACCTTAATTTTTTTCTCCCAAATAGCTTTCATGGCTTATTCTGGCTTGTTTAATTTATCTATTTCCTGATACGAATGCACAATACCTTTAATAATTGCAGAACTTAAACCATGATGTTCCATTTCATTTAAGCCTTTAATTGTAAGCCCTAGCGGTGTTGTAACTTTGTCAATTTCTTCTTCAGGATGCTTTCCGGTTTTTAACAATAAAGCCGTTGCTCCCTTTGCTGTTTGAGCAGCTATGAGCTGTGCTTCATTGGCATGAAATCCAACTTGTATGCCTCCCTGCGAAGCAGCTCTGATAACACGAAGGAAAAATGCAATCCCGCATGCTCCCAAAACAGTAGCTGCAGCCATCAATTTTTCATCAATAACCAATATTTCACCTAAGTTTTCAAATATCGATTTTACTTCAATAAATTTATCCGAACTTGTGTCACGCGCAGTTATGCAAGTCATTGATTCGCAAATTGAAACGGCAGTATTGGGCATAATTCTTACAATTTCAAGTCCCTCTCCTGTACAATCCTCAATTTCATCAATGGTAACTGCCGAAACAACTGATACCAATATATGCTGATCATTATTCAAATCTCCTTTAATTCCTTCCAGCAAATATTTATACTGACGCGGCTGAACCGCAAGAATAATAACATGACTCATGCGCACGGCTTCATTATTATCAAATGTAGCTGTGAAACCTTTTGATTGTAAATCTGATAAACTCTGTGATGGCAAACGAGTAATTACAATATCAGAAGCCTTGTACTTACCAGAATATAGCAAGCCTTCGGCGATTGCCATTCCAATGTTACCTCCGCCTAATATGGCTATTTTCAATGATTTTGACATATTTTGCTGTTTTAATTTTCTAAAAATATATTCCTTTATTATTTACCGTTATCATCTGATATCATACCGGTGCACAAACAATTTTGCCTATGGGTACGAACCAACACATCATAATAATTGCAAGATGCACAACCTTTCCAAAAATCCATATCATCAGTAAGCTCTGCAAAAGATGCGGGACGATAACCCAAACGTGAATTAATCTTCATAACTGCCAAACTCGTAGTAAGACCAATAATCTTCGCTTCAGGAAATAATTTCTTTGTTAACTCTAATATAGCAGCTTTAATTTTTGTTCCCAAGCCTTGACCTCTATACTTTTCCAAAACTATCAATCCAGAATTGGCTACAAATTTATCACCTGCCCATGTTTCAATATAGCAAAAACCTGCAAAACTATCATCCTCAGTAAGAGCAATGATAGAATGTCCGTCGCTAATTTTTTGTCTGATAAATTCCGACGAACGTTTTGCTAAACCCGTACCTTTTACTTCAGCAGCACTGGCAATAGCTTCATTAATAATCTCAGCATATTTTACATGCTCTTTACTGCCAACAAATATTTTAAATTCCATAATTTACCACTTAAATTCTACCCTCTAAATCAGGCATTATCATAACAATTGCATTCTTTATATCCTGAGGACCTACCCCATCAACAGGAATCAATAAAATAGTATCATCACCAGCAATGGTAGCTAAAATTTCATATAGGTTTCTGCTATCTATCAACGAGGCTATACTACTTGCATACCCTGCTTTAGTTTTAATTACCCCTAAATTATTCGAAAACTTTAAGGACATAAAACCATCAATCATAAAATTTTCAGTTGCAGTCCTTTTTGCCGGATCGGCCGATACAGCTGATGATTCTGGCAAAAAATAAACATATCCCTTTTCAGGATCAGCTGATTTACCCACTTTTAAAAATTTTAAATCACGCGACAAAGTCGCTTGGGTAAGTTCAAATCCGCGTTCCCCAAGTCGCAACAACAATTCCTCCTGCGTACTGATCTTCTGCGAGGTAATGATTTTTCTAATCGCTATTAATCTTTGTGTTTTTACCGACATTGTATACTTATGCATATTTTGTGCAAAAATATACATTAATTTCGTTTAATCCTTTGAAATATGAAAAATATTTGTATTTTTGCTGAAATTTTTTGAAGAATGATTGTCACCAAGATACTTAATTGCCTAGAGCAAACAATAATATAAAACACAAAGGTTTTTCACTTTGTGTTTTTTTTTATATAAATGCATAAGATAACAAATGTAAATAGATATAAATATGAGTCCTGTAAACAAAGAAATTAAGAAAGTTATCGTGTTGGGTTCGGGAGCCCTCAAAATTGGAGAAGCCGGGGAATTTGACTATAGCGGATCTCAAGCATTAAAAGCCTTAAGAGAAGAAGGTATTACAACGGTTCTTATCAACCCTAATATTGCTACCGTTCAAACTTCTGAAGGCATTGCTGATAAAATATATTTCTTACCTGTAACACCCTATTTTGTTGAAAAAGTAATTAAAAAAGAAAAACCAGATGGCGTGCTGCTTTCATTCGGTGGTCAAACAGCCCTAAATTGCGGTATAGAATTATTCAAAACTAAAGTATTTGAAAATAACAATGTTAAAGTTTTGGGTACTCCCATTCAAGCCATCATGGATACCGAAGACCGTCAGCTATTCATTGACAAACTCAATGAAATTGATGTTAAAACTGCCCGCAGCGTGGCTGTTCATACTGTTGATGATGCTATACTTGCTGGCAAAAAATTGGGTTTCCCTCTAATTATCAGAGCTGCGTATACTTTAGGCGGACAAGGTTCTGGTTTTTGTAATAATGTAGACGAACTTAAAAAATTAGCCGAAAAAGCTTTTTCATACTCAAACCAGATTTTGGTAGAAGAATCTCTTAAGGGATGGAAAGAAGTTGAATACGAAGTGGTAAGAGATAGATTCGATAATTGTATCACCGTGTGTAACATGGAAAATTTCGATCCTCTCGGTATTCATACCGGTGAAAGTATTGTGGTAGCTCCTTCTCAAACCCTTACCAACAGCGAATATCATAAACTCAGAGAAATTTCAATTCGTACCATCAGGCATATTGGAATCATAGGTGAGTGCAATATTCAATATGCACTCGACCCCTATTCTGAAGATTATAGAGTAATAGAAGTAAACGCTCGTTTATCGCGTTCATCGGCCTTAGCATCAAAAGCTACCGGTTACCCATTGGCCTTTGTTGCTGCTAAATTGGCGTTGGGATTTGGATTACACGAGTTAAACAATTCCGTTACCAAAACTACCCCAGCCTTTTTTGAACCAGCACTCGATTATATTGTGTGTAAAATTCCGCGTTGGGACTTAAATAAATTCATCGGTGTTTCCAAACAAATTGGCAGCAGCATGAAAAGTGTTGGAGAGGTAATGTCAATTGGTCGTACTTTTGAAGAAGCCATCCAAAAAGGCTTGCGCATGATTGGACAAGGTATGCACGGTTTTGTTGGAAATAAAGATATTGAATTTGCCGATGTTGATAAAGAACTTAGTGAACCTACAGACATGCGTATTTTTGTAATAGAAACCGCATTCTACAAAGGTTACAGCGTTGATAAAATTCACGAACTTACCAGAATTGACAAGTGGTTCCTAATGAAATTAAAACGCATTTTTGACCAACAAAATTCATTAGAGAAATACGAAAATATTTCTTCTCTGCCAGATGATGTTCTGCTAGAAGCAAAAAAAATGGGTTTCTCTGATTTTCAAATTGCTCGTGCGGTTTTAAAAACCGACCAAAAAGGTATGGAAGAAGGTATGTTGGAAGTAAGAAACCATCGCAAAAAACGAAACATTGTTCCTTATGCCAAACAAATTGATACATTGGCAGCTGAATATCCCGCACAAACCAATTATCTATATCTTACATATCATGGAATTGAACATGATATCGAGTTTTATAATGATAAAAAATCAGTTATTGTTCTGGGTTCAGGAGCCTATAGAATTGGTAGTTCTGTTGAGTTCGACTGGTGTTCAGTAAATGCGGGGATAACTACCCGTCAATTAGGTTACCGTTCAGTAACCATCAATTATAATCCCGAAACGGTTAGTACCGATTATGATATGTGCGACCGTTTATTCTTTGATGAATTATCTTTCGAAAGGGTAATGGATATAATAGAACTTGAAAATCCTAAAGGAGTTATTATTTCTGTAGGTGGTCAAATTCCCAATAACCTTGCCATGCGCTTAGACCGTCAGAATGTTCATATTCTCGGTACTGCTCCAGCATCTATCGATCGCGCTGAAAACAGACACAAATTTTCTACCATGCTTGATCAATTGCATATTGATCAACCTCGTTGGAAAGAATTAACTAGCTTGGAAGAAATAAATGAATTCTCTGAAAATGTAGGATTCCCTCTTTTAGTTCGTCCTTCTTATGTGCTTTCGGGTGCAGCCATGAATGTGGTTTCCAATAAAGAAGAGTTAGAAGGTTTCCTAAAACTAGCCGCCAAAGTATCAAAACAATATCCTGTAGTAGTTTCAGAATTTATTCAGAATGCTAAAGAAATTGAAATTGATGCCGTTGCTAAAAATGGAGAAATTATAGTTTATGCCATCTCAGAACATATCGAATTTGCGGGTGTTCACTCTGGAGATGCTACACTGGTTTTCCCAGCACAAAAAATTTATTTTGAAACCGCACGCCGCATCAAAAAAATTAGCCGCGAAATTGCTAAGGAACTAAACATTAGTGGACCTTTCAATATTCAATACCTTGCTAAAGACAATGACATTAAGGTTATTGAATGTAACTTACGTGCTTCCAGAAGCTTCCCTTTTGTATCAAAAGTTTTGAAACAGAATTTTATTGATATTGCTACCCGCATCATGCTGGGTGAGCCGTTTGAAAAACCTGCAAAATCTAATTTCGACTTAGAACATATTGGTATTAAAGCATCGCAATTTTCATTTAGCCGACTGCTGAAAGCCGATCCAGTTTTAGGTGTAGATATGGCTTCAACAGGTGAAGTAGGATGTATTGGTGAAGATTATTATGAAACTTTGTTGAAATCAATGTTATCAGTCGGTTACCGAATACCCAAAAAACGTATTATGTTATCTACCGGCGAAACAAAAAGCAAAGTAGAAATATTAGCCGCATGCAAAGAACTTATTCAAAAAGGTTATGAATTATACGCTACAAGAGGAACTGCAACTTTCTTACAAGAAAACGGCGTAAACTCAACTATTGTTTATTGGCCCGATGAAAAAGAAACACCTAATGTGATGGAAAAAATTCGAAATAAAGAATTTGATATGGTAATAAACATACCAAAAAATCTTTCTAAAAACGAATTGAATAATGATTATGCAATCCGTCGTGGTGCCATTGATTATAATATACCTCTAATTACGAATGCACGTCTTGCTAGCGCCTTTTTAACAGCTATTTGCAAGAAAGATATTGACGATATATCTATTAAGTCGTGGGATGAGTATAAAGTATAAGGTGAATAGGTGACTTAGTTACTTAGTTACTTAGTTACTAGGTTGCTAGGTTGCTGAGTTTTTTTCTCGTAGATGAGATAAAATTGCAAAAGGGGCGGTAGCCCCGCAATCTTCGTAGAAATAATACAATAAAATCATCAAAGGGGCGTTAGCCCTGTGATCTAAAGATATCAGGGCTAAAGCCCCTTATCTGTGTTTGTGTGATTATTTTTGCTACGAAGATTATAGGGCTATCGCCCCATTTCTGTGTATATCTTGCAGGTAAAGTCTTTTAAAACCTCACCGATAATGAACTCAACGAACTTTTAAAATTCGTTCCAAAATAAAAAAAGCCATTTTACTTGAAGCTTTTTTCCGGAAGTCCTAAAAATTTATCTGGTTGCTATCTAGTGTCATTTTGCAAAGGCTATCGAATAAAGGGCAGAAGAAATGACCTAAACTCTTTCTTTCTTTTTCTCCAACTTTATAGGGTTTAAGACACTTGAATTTTTTCTTCATTTGAAAAAAAAGGTCTTTTTCCGGAAATCTTAAAAATAAAAGGGGGCAGAGCCTGCTACTGAACAGGGTAATTTTTATTTATTAAAATAGTTTGGATAATCTGGAGCAATCTGACCCCCTAAATTCGAGCAAAAAATCACGATTTTCTTTTTGATTTTCTATGACAATCTGGCAGATATAGACCCCTTTCTTTTTAAGAAAAGTATTTAAATAATGTTGAGCGGGACGGCGAAATCCGGATCAACTTCTGGAGCATGTTGACCCCTCTTTTTATTTAAAGATCTGTACTTTGGATTCATTCCGGAGCGTACTGACCCCTTTTTTATCAGATGGTTTTAATTTCTTTGAGGTTTATAACCTTGAAAAGATACAGATGGCAGGAAAAATTAAAACTATGAGTCAGATTAAACAATTATTACAGATGCACCTACAGGGCAAAAAGATAAAAGAAATAGCCCGCATTCTTGAAATGAGCAAGAATACCGTTAAGCAGTATCTTGAAAAGACAAGAATGTTAACTGATGATATTTCGAGTTTGATATCTATAGATGATTATGAATTAGAGTTAAAATATCATGCGGGAAATCCTTCATATAAGGAAAATGATCGATACGAGTATTTGAAATCGAGATTTGACTATTATGAGAAAGAATTACGTAGAGTTGGCGTAACACGTTTATTATTATGGGAAGAATACCGGCAAGAGGTCAAAAATGGATATAGTCGGGCTCAGTTTTGTTTTCATTTGAATCAGATGCTAAAAGCAAAGAAGCCAAGTATGATATTAAGTCATACAGCAGGAGAAAAACTATTTGTTGATTTCGCTGGAAAGAAGATGTCTTATGTTAATCGGGCTACTGGGGAAATTATAGAATGTTCAGTTTTTGTTGCGTGTATGCCTTATAGTGATTATTGCTTTGCCATTGCGGTAAAGAGTCAAAGTGTCGCTGATTTTTTATTTGCGTTACAAAAGTGCCTTGAGCATTTAGGAGGTGTTCCAAAGGTGTTGGTTCCGGATAATCTAAAGTCAGCAATAATTAGATACAATCGATATGAGCCTGAAATAAATAAATCGCTGGAAGATTTTTGTAATCATTACAAAATGGCGGTAATACCGGCAAGAGTAAGAAAACCAAAAGACAAGGCATTAGTTGAAAATCAAGTAAAACTTATATACATTAGGGTTTATGCCAAATTGCGAGACATCACATTTTTTGATATACAATCTCTTAATGAAGCTATAAAAGAAAAAGTATTGAATCATAATCAAACAAGGATGCAGCTCAACTCATATTGTAGAGAAGAAAAGTTTTTAAACGATGAAAGGCAAAAATTATCGGCGTTACCTACAGAGATCTTTGAATTAAAGTACTATAAGGAATATACGGTAGGTGCCAACAATCATATATATTTAACAGAGGACAATCATTATTATAGTGTTCCATATCAATGGATTGGTAAAAAGGTTAAAGTGATTTATACACGTAGTAAGGTGAAAATATACATAAAAGGAAATTTGATTGCCGCACATCCCAGGGCATTTAGTGGAAAATATACAACGATAAAAGAACATTTATGCTCTCATCATCAGCACTATCTAAATCGTAGTCCGGAATATTATCTTGAAAAAGCAAGAGAAAAATCAGAACTTCTATATACATTAATTGATCGATTATTCAAGGGAGTACGTTTGCCTGAGCAAAATTATAAAACATGCGAAGGCTATTTTAGATTATACCGCAATACTGATCCAGATATTTTTAAACAAGCATGTGAAATTTCAATAGAAAGTGATACAATCTCATACAATTTTATAATGAAAAAGATAGATAACTTAAAAAAAATACCATTTTTAGAAAGAAGGAAGGAAGATATTTACAAACCATTACCCGCACACACTAATATAAGAGGAAAATGTTATTATCAACAATTAAAAATAAATTTAAATCATGAACAAACAAATTGAATCACACCTCACACAATTGAGATTATCTGGAATGAGTCGCAGATGGCAATCCTTGCAAGAAACAAGAAGTATTAATGAACTATCATTAATAGATGGTTTAGAGATACTATTACAAGCAGAACGAGAGGAGCGCGAAATGAGAAGATTTGATCGCTTAAAAACAACGGCAAAGTTTCGTTATCAAGCCAGCATAGAAGAGCTTAACTATGACTCTCAAAGAGGTTTAAATAAGAATCTTATAGCCCAGTTATCAAGTTGTATGTACATAGAAAAAGGAGAGTCTATTTTGATAACTGGCTCAACGGGTTGTGGAAAAAGTTACTTAGCCTCTGCATTAGGTCATCATGCATGTATTCATGGAAAAACCGTTGGATACTATAACACACAAAAATTGCTAACTCAATTAAAATTAGCTAAATTGGATGGAAGTAATTTGAAATTTTTTGATAAACTTGCAAAACAGTCACTGTTAATATTAGATGATTTTGGATTAACAAATCTGGATAAACAACAACAATTTGATTTAATGGAGATTATTGAAGATAGACACGGTAAAACATCCACAATAATAGCAAGTCAATTACCTGTTGGAAGTTGGTATGATATAATAGGAGAAGCAACAATTGCTGATGCAATACTAGACAGGCTAGTTCATACGTCTCACAGGATTGAATTAAAAGGAGAAAGTTTAAGAAAGAAAAAATAAATGCCAAAATGGCAAAAATCATCTGTTCTTTGAATTAAAACCATAAGGGGTCAATATCACCGGAAGAGGGGGTCAGTATCACCGGAATATCCAGATATAGTTCAACTTGTTTTAATTGATATAAAACAAATATAAACAATATTCTTTTAGGTTTTAATAATGAGGGAGGATTTTTCTTGATTCCTTGCTTTTTTGTAACTATTTTGATTGGTTTGCGGCGCAAACCAATCAACC
>DMHA01000161.1:4213-14552 GCA_003449615.1 Flavobacterium sp. | reverse complement strand
ATCCTGTTGCGAGTTTAGGGTAAGTTTAAAAAATTGGTTCTAATGAAAATGTTGTGAACATTCCTATTTTTTTAAACCATTAAGAAAAATAAGAAAGTTAAGAACACTGCAAATCTTAATTTTCTGGTTCTTCAGGAAATAGTGTGAACAATTAGCTTGTTATTTACACAATGAAGAAAGTTAAGGTTCATTAAGCGCAATAAATCTTAATTTTCTGGTTCTTCATAAAATAGCGTGAACATTTAGCTTATTATTTATACAATTAAGAAAGTTAAGATTCATTAAGCACAATAGATCTTAATTTTCTTAATTTTCTTAATGGTTTATTTATTGGTGAGCTGTCTTATTATTTTAATTGTTTTAGCTTTTCACACATAACCCAGTAGATTTGAAAATCTATTTATACATTACTTTTTTTACCGCTTTGACCACATCATCCGCATTGGGCAACCACTCTTTTAGCAAAACTGGCGAATACGGCGCAGGTGTATCTGCTGTCGTAATACGTTGAATGGGTGCGTCAAGGAAATCAAAAGCTTGTTCTTGAACGATATAAGTGATTTCAGAAGAAACGCTAGCAAAAGGCCAAGCTTCCTCAAGTATAACTAATCTATTTGTTTTTTTAACCGAAGTTAAAATCGTTGCATTATCCATTGGGCGAACGGTTCTCAAATCGATAATTTCGCAGGAGATTCCTGCTGTGGCCAATTCATCGGCAGCGATAAAGGCTTCTTTGATGATTTTTCCAAAAGACACGATGGTTACATCTGTACCTTCACGTTTTATATCGGCAACACCAATAGGGATTGTATATTCACCATCGGGAACTTCTCCTTTGTCTCCATACATTTGCTCCGATTCCATAAAAATTACAGGATCATTATCACGGATAGCCGATTTCAAAAGCCCTTTGGCATCATAAACATTCGATGGAACTACCACTTTAAGACCAGGAGTATTGGCAAACCAATTTTCTAAAGCTTGCGAATGTGTTGCCCCCAATTGTCCCGCCGAAGCTGTTGGCCCACGAAAAACAATAGGAATATTAAATTGTCCACCGGTCATTTGACGCATTTTGGCAGCATTATTAATAATTTGGTCAATACCTACCAAACAAAAATTGAAAGTCATATATTCCACAATAGGTCTGCAACCATTCATCGCCGAACCTACTGCAATTCCTGTAAAACCAAGCTCTGCGATAGGAGTATCGATTACTCTTTTTTCGCCAAATTCAGCCAACATCCCTTTAGAGGCTTTGTAGGCACCATTATATTCGGCAACTTCTTCACCCATTAAATATATTGACTCATCGCGACGCATTTCTTCGCTCATCGCTTCGCAAATTGCCTCTCTAAATTGTATCGTTCTCATATTTTTTTTTTGTTCTATAAATTTTGATTTGCAAAAATAAATATTTTAAACCACTTAAAGGCATAATTTTTTTTTAAAAAAGCGATGTCTATTTATATTTAATTTAGTTTACCAAAAGAAAGAAAAATCAAAGGTTAACGAAAACGTTATAATTTTAAAAAAAAATATTATGCGTGCATAGTATATTATTCCAATTATTTATTTTAAATTTGTGAACCAATTTAGAAAAATTCTTAATTATGAAAATACTAGTTTGCATCAGCCACGTTCCTGATACTACTTCAAAAATCAATTTTACTAATGATGACATGCAATTTGACACCAATGGAGTTCAATTTGTAATCAATCCAAACGATGAATTTGGTTTGACTCGTGCAGTATGGTTTCAAGAGCAACAAGGGGCTACAATTACTGTTGTCAATGTTGGCGGAACAGAAACAGAACCTACTTTAAGAAAAGCTTTGGCCATTGGTGCCAACGATGCCATCAGAGTAAACGCCAATCCAACAGACAGTTTTTTTGTTGCCAAACAACTTGCCGAAGTCATCAAAAATGGGGCTTACGACATTGTCATTGCCGGAAAAGAATCATTGGATTACAATGGCGGAATGGTGCCTGGAATGATTGCCGGAATTTTGGGATATAATTTTATAAATTCTTGCACCGATTTAGTTATTGATGGCACAAATGTAAAAGCCATTCGCGAAATTGATGGAGGAAGAGAAACCTTGTCCACTACTTTGCCTGTAATTATTGGTGGGCAAAAAGGATTGGTTGAAGAAAAAGATTTAAGAATTCCGAATATGAGGGGAATTATGACTGCTAGAACAAAACCCTTAACAGTCGTTGAACCCGTGGATGCTTCTATCAATACCAAAGCGGTAAAATTTGAAAAACCAGCCCCAAAATCGGCTGTGAAATTAATTTCTGCCGATAATATAGACGAATTAATCCATTTATTACACAACGAAGCCAAAGTAATTTAAGATTTTAGATTGCAGATTGCAGTATTGCAGTTGGCAGATTACAGATTGCAGATTGAAAAAAAATCCAAATTCCAAATTCCAAATTCTAAATCGAAATCTAAAATCTAAAATCTAAAATCTAAAATCGTTAATTATAAATACAATATAAATCAAGTTTTTAGTTTCCAGATTCTGAAATCTGAAATCTGCAATCTAAAATCTGCAATCTAAAATCACTATGTCAATATTAATATATGCAGAATCCGTTGAAGGAAAATTTAAAAAAGTAGCTTTCGAATTGGCTTCTTATGCCAAAAAAGTTGCGGAATCATTAGGAACTACAGTTACAGCAGTAACCATAAATGCTGGAGATGTTTCGGAATTATCAAAATATGGAGTCGATAAAGTGCTGAAAATAACCAATGATAAATTATCAGGTTTTTCTGCAAAAGCATACTCCGATGTTATCAAACAAGCTGCCCAAAAAGAAGCTGCAAAACTTGTAATTTTGTCTTCAACTACTGACAGCGTTTATCTTGCACCGCTGGTAGCTGTTTCACTCGAAGCTGGATTTGCCTCAAATGTTGTGGGTTTGCCCTTAAGCACTTCCCCATTTCAAGTTCGAAGAAGTGCTTTTTCTAATAAAGCTTTCAATATTACCGAAATCAGTAGTGAGGTAAAAATCATTGGCTTAGCCAAAAACTCTTATGGGATTTTTGAAAACGCATCTACTTTATCTCAAGAAGATTTTAATCCAACCATTGGCGACAATGATTTTGAAATTAAAGTGGAATCAGTTGAAAAAGGTTCTGGGAAAGTATCCATTGCCGATGCAGATATTGTAGTTTCAGGCGGTCGTGGATTGAAAGGTCCCGAAAATTGGGGAATGATTGAAGAATTGGCCGAAGTTCTGGGTGCTGCAACAGCTTGTTCTAAACCGGTTTCCGATTTAGACTGGCGACCTCATTCAGAACACGTTGGGCAAACTGGAAAACCTGTTGCCGCCAATTTATATATTGCCGTTGGAATTTCGGGAGCCATACAGCACATTGCAGGAATCAACTCCTCGAAAGTAAAAGTGGTCATTAATACCGATCCTGAAGCACCATTTTTCAAGGTTGCCGATTATGGAATTGTAGGAGATGCCTTTGAAGTTGTTCCCAAATTAATCGATAAATTAAAGATTTTTAAAGCACAGAATTAAAATTTTTATAATTCTAATACCAAAATAGCTACCTAAAAACAAGATAATCGTATCTTTGCTTTAGGTAGCTTTTTAGTTCCACTTTTTTTGATTAAAATTGCATCCATTTCAAATTAAAAATAATATTTTATAAACGAGCACAATGTGCTTTTTCTCTTTAAAAAATGAGTTTAGTCAAATTATCAATAAAAGGAATATCCTACAGTCAAACCCAAAATGGAGCTTATGCCTTGATATTGAACGAAGTCGATGGCGATAGAAAATTACCAATTGTCATAGGGGCTTTCGAAGCGCAATCCATAGCTATCGCTTTAGAAAAAGAAATAAAACCACCACGACCATTGACCCACGATTTATTCAAAAATTTTGCCGACCGTTTCGACATTGTGGTCAAACAAATTATCATCCATAAATTAGTCGATGGTGTTTTTTACTCTAGTCTTATATGCGAAAGAGATAAAATCGAAGAAATTATTGATGCTAGAACATCTGATGCTATTGCATTGGCCTTGCGATTTAACGCTCCTATTTTTACCTACAAAAACATACTAGACAAAGCAGGTATTTTCTTGAAAGCAAACCCTATGAATCCTGAAAAAGATGCTCAAGAAATTGATGATGTGCTGTCTAATCCTGAAACTTTCAAACAAAATGAAGAAAGCAACCAATCGGGCGGAGCCTATTCTAATCAAAGTTTGACGCAGTTGAATGAATTATTAGAGCAAGCAGTTCAACAAGAAGATTACGAAAAAGCAGCAAAAATAAGAGATGAGATTTCTAGAAGATAGTAGCAACTGTTTAATCGGTTAATTGCTTAATTGTTTAGATTGTCTAATTGTCTAATTGTCTTGATATTAATCAATTACATAACTAAACGATTAAACCAAAAATGAAATAATATTTAGATTTGGTAAAAACACGTTTAGAAAAGAAATAAATTTTAAAATTTTAATATTCAATTATTCATGCCCTTAACCCAATTAACCGTTTAACCGTTTAACCAATTAACCCACTAAAACAAAAATGAAATAATATTTAGATTTGGTAAAACACGTTTAGAAAAGAAATAAATTTTAAAATTTTAATAATCAATTATTCATGCCCTTAACTCAATTAACCGTTTAACCAATTAAGCAATTAACCGATTAAACCCAAAATGAAACAATACTTAGACCTAGTAAAACACGTTTTAGAAAACGGAAATCAAAAAGGAGATCGAACAGGAACTGGTACAAAAAGTGTTTTTGGTTACCAAATGCGTTTTGATTTGTCCAAAGGTTTCCCGATGGTAACAACCAAAAGTTTACATCTACCATCCATCATACACGAATTGCTTTGGTTCTTGAAAGGCGATACTAATGTAAAATATCTTCAGGAAAACAACGTAAAAATCTGGAATGCTTGGGCGGATAAAAATGGCGATTTAGGCCCAGTTTATGGTCATCAATGGCGCAATTGGAACAGTGAAGAAATAGATCAAATTTCCGACCTCATCAAAGAACTCAAAACCAATCCAAACAGCAGAAGAATGTTAGTTTCGGCTTGGAATCCTAGTGTTTTGCCCGATACTTCAAAATCCTTTGCAGATAATGTCGCCAACAATAAAGCGGCTTTGCCACCTTGTCACGCTTTCTTTCAATTCTACGTAACCCCAGCCGACCCATCCAAAGGAGAAAATAAAGGAAAGTTATCTTGCCAATTGTATCAACGAAGTGCCGATGTTTTTCTGGGAGTGCCTTTCAATATTGCCTCTTATGCCTTGCTAACGATGATGATTGCGCAAGTTTGCGATTTGGAAGTAGGAGAATTTATTCACACTTTTGGTGATGCCCATATTTATAACAATCATTTTGAACAACTCGAATTGCAATTGTCACGCAAACCAAAACCATTGCCAAAAATGATTTTGAATCCTGCTGTAAAAAACATTTTCGATTTTACTTATGACGATTTTACACTCGTAAATTACGAACCTCACGAGGCTATAAAGGGAAGTGTGGCGGTGTGATTTTTTGGAAAGTTGTTTAATCAAAAAAAAAAAAAAAATGGAATTTGTATTAATTTCTGACTTGAAGTTACATCTGAAATCTGAAATCTGAAATCTACAATCTACAATCTACATCCCCGTTCTAATCGCTTCCACAGGGTCTAATTTTGAAGCTGTAATTGCTGGAAGAATTCCCGAAATAAGTCCAATGATTGCTGCCAATCCGGTTCCTAAAAGGATATTTCCAAGACCTAAAACAAATTCAAATTCCAAAGCATTGGTCAAAATTATGGCAATAATCCAAACCAAAAACAAGCCAATAATTCCACCAATTACCGACAGGATTATGGCTTCAAACAAAAATTGAAATAAAATAAATCTGTTTTTGGCTCCTAATGATTTCTGAATTCCTATCAAATTGGTTCTTTCTTTGACTGAAACAAACATAATATTGGCAATCCCAAAACCGCCTACCAGCAAAGAAAACCCACTAATAATCCAACCCACCACATTCATTTGGGAAATAATGCCGTCTATCAAATCTGTAAATCCCGAGAAAACATTAATAAAGAAATTATCAATTTCTCCATCTTTTACCCCACGAAAAGCTCTTAATTTCTGGGTTATTTCGGCTTTATAAGCGTCCATATCCGCTCCTTTTTCGGGTTTAAAAATGATTACATTTATCAATCCTTTGTTGTTGTCGCCAAATCTTTGTCGGATGAAATTTACTGGAATAAAAGCAGAACTGTCGTTGTTGTCAAACATTCCCGCACCTTGTTTTTTCAACACACCAATAACTGTGAACCGTTGCCCATACAAACGAACTTTTTTTCCAATGGGTTCAGCCTCTTCAAACAAAGATTTTGCAATATCATCACCAATAACCACAACAGGCGCGGCCGAATTGGCTTCGGATTCGGTATAAAATCTTCCTTCTTCAAACTCTAGTCCTTGTATGTCTATAAATTCGTGGGAAACAGGCACCACATTTACATCAGTTACGGTGTTTGAACCGTATTTTATAGATTCTGTTTTGGTAAATATTTGGTAACCCATTTGATTCGTGTTTGTCATTGCACCTTTCATATAGAGGTATTCGTCATATTTTACATTCGGGAATTGTTCTCTTTTCCACTGCGGAATTTCTGAAGGACCAAAAGACATTTTCATCAAATAAATGGTGTTTTTGTCTAATGAACTCAAATCCTTGGTGATTTTTCTATCCAATGAATCTACGGCGGCAAGCACAGCTATAATCGAAAAAATCCCAATAGTAACACCAAGTAAGGACAACAAAGTTCGCAGTTTATTGTTTCGTAAAGCATTCATCGCAAAACGGAAACTTTCAGATAAAAGTCGAAAATAAACTAGCATAAAAACGGGGTTTAATGTTATTGTAAAATTCCAAAAAAAATATTCATAAACCTAATGAAAATTCAACAAGGATACACGACAAATTGCACTTTTAAATAATTTTTGCCTCAAGTTCCAACGGTTGAAACCGTTGGCTATGGTTTTTGACAAGGTTATCTTCTTCAACATTGCCCACGGTTTCAACCGTGGGGTAATTCAACAACATTAGGTTTATAAATTTTTTTTGATAAATGCAATTTGTCGTGCACCCATTCAACAACCCATTGGTATTGTTTTTTAAAATATTGTTACACAAATACATTTGAATTTTAAAATCAAAAAAACTACTTTTGCACCACAATATTACAACTACACCATGAGTACCACAAAAAAAATCCAATCTGCATTGATTTCCGTCTTTTCAAAAGAAGGTTTGGAACCAATTATAAAGAAATTACATGAGCAAAACGTAATCTTTTATTCTACAGGTGGAACCGAAGAGTTTATCAAAAGTCTGGGAATTCCTGTTGTTCCCGTCGAAGATGTTACTTCTTATCCGTCCATTCTTGGCGGAAGAGTGAAAACCTTGCACCCAAAAGTTTTTGGTGGCATTTTGAATCGGCAAGACAACGAAAGTGATGTGCAACAAATGAAGGAATACAACATTCCACAAATAGATTTGGTGATTGTAGATTTGTATCCTTTCGAAAAAACAGTGGCATCGGGAGCTAGCGAAAGTGATATTATCGAAAAAATAGATATTGGTGGTATTTCATTAATTCGTGCTGCAGCAAAAAATTTCAAGGATACGGTTATTGTTCCATCTGTTGCCGAATATTCTTTGCTTTTGGATATTATCAGTAAGCAAAATGGTGCTACAACATTAGAAGATAGAAAACTGTTTGCTACCAAAGCATTTCACGTTTCTTCTCATTATGACACAGCGATTTTTAATTATTTCAATACCGATGAGACGGTTTTCAAAACCAGTATTGCTGACGGTCAAATCTTGAGATATGGCGAAAATCCTCATCAAAAAGGATTTTTCTTTGGTGATTTTGATGCCATGTTTACCAAAATTCACGGAAAAGAATTGTCTTATAATAATTTATTGGATGTGGATGCAGCTGTAAATTTAATTAATGAATTCAAAAATGATGGCCCAACTTTCGCCATTTTGAAACATAATAATGCCTGCGGATTGGCAACAAGAAAAACCATTAGCGAAGCATATAATGTTGCATTAGCCTGCGACCCAACATCAGCATTTGGTGGCGTTTTGATTGCAAACACAAAAATCGATGTTGCAACAGCCACTGAAATCAACAAATTATTCTGTGAAGTAGTCATTGCTCCTAGTTATGACAAAGCAGCGATTGCCATTTTGCAAGAAAAGAAAAACAGAATTATCTTAATTCAAAACGAAGTCGAATTGCCGCAAAAACAAGTGCGAACTTGCTTGAACGGAATTTTAGTGCAAGAAAGAAACAACATTACCGATACGAAGGCAGATTTAAAAGTGGTTACAGCAATAGCTCCAACGGCACAAGAGGTCGATGATTTGATTTTTGCTTCGAAAGTTTGTAAAAACACCAAATCGAACACGATTGTATTTGCAAAAAATGGGACATTGATTTCGTCAGGAACAGGACAAACCTCAAGAGTAGATGCTTTATTGCAAGCTATCGAAAAAGCAAAAGTTTTTGGATTTAGTTTAGAAGGTGCTTCGATGGCGAGTGATGCTTTTTTCCCTTTTCCGGATTGTGTAGAAATTGCAAAAAACGCTGGAATAACCGCTGTAATTCAGCCTGGAGGATCAATAAAAGACCAATTAAGCATTGATTATTGCAACGAAAATAAATTGGCAATGGTATTTACAGGAACACGTCATTTTAAACATTAATTTGTTTAGCTTTGTACATTATTTTTTTATAAATTTTTATACCCTTAAATCTTATGGGATTTTTTGATTTCATGACCGAGGATATTGCGATAGACCTTGGTACCGCAAACACATTAATCATTCACAATGATAAAGTTGTTATTGACAGCCCTTCGATAGTAGCTCGTGATAGAATATCAGGAAAAATTATTGCTGTTGGTAAAGAAGCCAACATGATGCAAGGGAAAACCCATGAAAACATTAAAACGATAAGACCATTGAAAGATGGTGTAATTGCCGATTTTGATGCCTCTGAAAAAATGATAAGCATGCTTATCAAAAGTATTCCGGCCTTGAAAAAGAGAATGTTTACTCCTGCTTTGAGAATGGTGGTTTGTATTCCGTCTGGAATTACAGAGGTAGAGATGAGAGCGGTAAAAGAATCCTGCGAACGCGTAAATGGTAAAGAAGTTTATTTAATTCATGAGCCAATGGCTGCGGCGATTGGAATTGGAATTGACATCATGCAACCCAAGGGAAACATGATTGTTGATATTGGTGGTGGAACTACAGAAATTGCTGTAATCGCTTTGGGCGGAATTGTTTGCGACAAATCGGTTAAAATTGCTGGTGACGTTTTTACTAATGATATTGTGTATTATATGCGTACCCAACACAACCTTTTTGTGGGAGAAAGTACTGCTGAAAAAATTAAAATTCAAGTGGGTGCCGCTATCGAAGATTTAGAAGCACCCCCAGAAGATATGTCTGTTCAAGGACGAGATTTATTGACCGGAAAACCAAAACAAGTTTCTGTTTCGCACAGAGAAATTGCAAAAGCACTAGACAAATCGATTCAACGAGTGGAAGATGCTGTAATGGAAACCTTGTCTCAAACACCGCCTGAATTAGCAGCGGATATTTACAACACGGGAATTTATCTTGCTGGTGGAGGTTCGATGTTGAGAGGACTTGACAAAAGAATTTCTCAAAAAACAGATTTGCCAGTTTATATTGCCGAAGACCCATTAAGAGCTGTGGTTAGAGGAACAGGAATGGCACTCAAAAATTTGAATAGATTCAAAAGTGTTTTAATTAAATAAAAAACTGTTACTTAGAGTGACGAATTTCGATTTTCAACCTATAATTTACAGCTAAAAAATGCAGCAGATTTTTAATTTTATATATAAAAACAGTAATCGATTGCTGTTTTTGCTGCTTTTAGGCATTTCGCTGTTTCTTTCTATTCAATCCCATTCTTACCATCGAAGTAGAATTATAAGCTCGGCTAATTTTTTGAGTGGCGGTGTCTATGAAAAAATCAATAGTGCTAGTGAATATTTGAATTTAAGAACTCAAAATGATGCTCTTGCCCAAGAAAACGCCAAGTTGAGAAGCCTACTTTTTAACGTAAAAGACACTACTTCCCTTCCAAAATTAGACAGTCTGAAAGGTGTGAAACCCACAGATATTATTGTTTCTAAAGTAATTCACAACACTTTCAATACACACGAAAATTATCTAACTATTAATTCTGGGAGTCTTCAAGGTGTGAAATCCGATATGGGTGT
>DMHA01000161.1:0-4069 GCA_003449615.1 Flavobacterium sp. | reverse complement strand
ATCATTTTGGTTCGTTGACTTGGGACGGAAAAAGTACTGGTTTTGTGCAATTGACAGATATTCCTAGATTAGCATCCATCAGAATAGGCGATACTATAGTAACTGGCGGACAATCGGTAATATTTCCTGAAAACATTAATATTGGAACTGTTAGTAAACGATATTATGAAAATGAAACTAATTATTATAAAATTGATGTTAAATTATTTAATGATATGACCAATTTGGGTCACGTGTATATCATCAAAAGTAAAAATCGAGACGAAATTATCAATTTAGAAAAAAAGAAAGAAAAAGATGAATAGTGTTTTATTCGTAAATATTTTTCGTTTTATACTGCTATTGGCTGTGCAAATTATTGTTTTCAATAATATGAACTTTTTTGGCTTTGTCAGTCCCTATCCTTATATTCTTTTTATCCTATTATTTCCAGTTAACGGTAACAAATCAGGGCTCTTATTAGCTAGTTTTTTTCTTGGACTTTGTATGGATTTGTTCAGCAATTCTGCCGGATTTCATACTGCGGCTTGCGTCATTCTAGCCTATTACAGACCTTATCTTTTCAAGTTTGCTTTTGGACTAAGTTATGAATACCAAACCATCAAATTGAATGATGTCCTTACTCCCGAAAGATTTACTTTTATATTATTATCGGTGCTCATACATCATTTGATATTATTTACACTCGAAGCTTTTAAATTGACTTTAATAATAGATATTTTATTTAGAACTTTATTAAGCACAATTTTTACCATAATTATCTGCATCATAATCATTTATCTTGCCAAGCCCAATAGACGATGAGAAAAGTGTTGCTCCCCTCAATGATTATTATTGTTGCGTCTTTACTGGTGTTACGGCTTTTCTATTTGCAAGTTATCAACGATTCGTTCAAATTGAAGTCGGATAATAATGCCATAAAAATACAATATGACTATCCCGAAAGAGGTTATATTTATGACCGAAATGGCAAATTAATGGTCGCAAACCAACCCTCTTATGACATAATGGTTATTCCAAGAGAAGTAAAAGAATTAGACACTTTAGACTTTTGTGAATTACTGGCAATTACAAAAGAAGAATTTATTAAAAAAATAGAAAAAGCAAGAGTCTATAGTCCACGATTGCCTTCGGTTTTTTTGCCACAATTGAATAAAAGTGAGTTTGCAGCATTTCAAGAAAAAATACGAAAATTTGAAGGATTTTATTTCCAAAAACGTTCCTTGAGAGATTATCAAGTTAATTTTGGTGCCAACATTTTTGGTTTTATCACTCAAGTTAACGAAAAATTAATTGAGAAAAACCCTTATTACAATAGCGGAGATTTGATTGGAAAACAAGGAGTTGAAGAAAGTTATGAAGAAATTTTACGTGGCATTAAAGGGGTAAAATACATTCAGAAAGATAAATTCAATCGTGAAATAGGTTCGTTCAAAGAAGGAAAATACGATACCATTGCTGTTCAAGGAGAAGATCTAAACTTGACCATTGATATGGAACTTCAAAAATATGGCGAGGAATTAATGATCAATAAAAGAGGGGGCATTGTAGCTATTGAACCAAAAACTGGCGAAATATTAGCATTAGTAACAGCACCCAATTATGACCCTGCAATTCTAGTAGGCCGACAACGTTCTAAAAACTACACCAAGTTGTACCGCGATTCTATTGCAAATCCACTTTATAACAGAGCATTATTGGCAGAATATCCTCCTGGTTCGCCCTTTAAAATAATGACTGGATTGGTTGCTCTTCAAGAAAATGTGGTCGATACGCAAACAAGATTTATGTGTAATCACGGATTTGCTTATGCTCCTGGTCGATTTCAAAAATGCCATTGCGGAGGTGGTTCTCGTGATTTTAATGTTGGAATTTATAAATCGTGTAACGCCTATTTTTCTAATGTTTATTTGAGAACTATCGGCAAATATAAAAACACACCCTATTCAGTTGATGTTTGGAGTAATCACGTAAAAAGTTTTGGGTTAGGACAATTTATGGGTTATGACTTACCTATTGGAAAAAGAGGAAAAATCCCTGATTCAAAAACCTATAAGCAACTATATCCAGATTGGGGATACAGCGGAAAAACCATAATATCCAATGCTATAGGTCAAGGAGAAGTTTTATTAACACCAATTCAACTCGCCAATATGATGGCTACTGTGGCAAATGAAGGCTATTATTATACTCCTCACATCATCAAGAAAATTGAAGGTAAGAAAATCGACAAAAAATATACCACCAAACACTTTACAACCATAGACAAAAGCCATTTCAAACCCATGATTAACGGTCTGTTCGATGTATATAATTTCGGAACAGCCGCCGGATTGCGAGTAGAAGGAATCGAAATTTGTGGAAAAACAGGAACAGCAGAAAATTTTGCCAAAATAAACGGTAAAAGAACCCAGCTGGAAGACCACTCCATTTTTGTTGCTTTTGCACCAAAAGACAATCCGAAAATTGCGATTGCTATTTTGGTCGAAAATGGAGGATTTGGATCTGTAATTGCCGGTCCCATTGCCAGTTTGATGATTGAGAAATACCTTACTGGAAAAATCACAAGAACCGATTTAGAAAAAAGAACTTTAGAAAGAAGTTTGCAAGATAGATACGCCAAGCTAGGCGGACTTTCGGAAGTGGTTAAAAAAGAAATGAGAAGAAAGGATTCTTTAGCCAAAAGCAAAATAGTGGTGCCAAAAGTAAAAATTGACACTACTAAAAAAATTAATTAGACCCAATGAAAAATCAGAGTTTAACTAACAATATCGACTGGATTAGCATTGCTATTTATATAGTATTAGTGCTGATGGGTTGGTTGAACATCTATTCCTCTTCATTATCTTCAATGGAAGGAATCGCCGAAAAGCAATTATTATTTATTCTATTTACCATCCCGTTAATTTTTATTGTGCTTTATGTTGATGGAAAATTCTACGAGAAGTATGCTGCTATCATTTATGGAATTGCATTACTATCACTGTTAGGTTTGTTTGCCTTTGGTAAAACCATTGCCGGACAACGCTGCTGGTATGGTATAGGAAGTTTCACACTTCAACCATCAGAATTTGCCAAAGCTGCAACAGCATTAGCATTGGCTAAATATTTGAGCGATTCCCAAATTAATTTAAAAGATTTCAATCGTCAAATCCAGGCAATGGCAATCGTATTTTTGCCTGTAATGCTTATTTTACCTCAACCCGACCCAGGGAGTGCACTGATTTATGCTATATTTTTAATCGTTTTGTATCGCGAGGGTTTGCCCGCTTGGTACTTGTGGACAGGATTTTCTGTCATAATACTGTTTGTGCTGACGCTTGTTTTAAAACCCCAATATGTTATTTTAATCGCTTTGGCAGTACTTCTGTTTGTTCATTTTAAATCCAGATTAGCCGACAGAAACATCTTATTAAGTAGTCTTCTTTTTATATTAGTCTCCGGTTTTGTGTTGTCTGTAAACTATGTTTTTACAAACGTTTTCAAGCAGCACCACCGCGACCGTTTCAATATTTTGCTAGGAAAAACGGTCGATATGAAAGGCATTGGATACAATACCAATCAATCTGAAATTGCTATTGGTTCAGGCGGTTGGATTGGAAAAGGATTTCTGGAAGGCACTCAAACCAAAGGCGGTTTTGTACCTGAGCAGCACACCGATTACATCTTTACTACCGTAGGCGAAGAATGGGGCTTTGTAGGTTCATTGATAGTTGTTGGTCTTTTTGTTGGATTACTTTTAAGGGTAATTTATCTGGCCGAAAGACAAAAAACAAAATTTAGCCGAGTATATGGCTATTGTGTTGCAGCAATTTTATTCATTCATTTCTTTGTGAATATTGCTATGGTTTTGGGGGTTTTTCCAACCATTGGAGTGCCATTACCTTTCTTTTCTTATGGCGGTTCTGGACTTTGGGGTTTTACTATTTTGCTTTTTATTTTTATAAAAATGGATGCCAATAAAGTGAATGAGTGGTAGTGGATGCGTTAGAGACATTCGCCACAGCATCCCCCGCTACCGCACGAATCCTTTCCCCGCTACCGCACGAATCCTTTCGTGTGGTAGTTT
>DMHA01000293.1:6037-9985 GCA_003449615.1 Flavobacterium sp. | reverse complement strand
AATTCCGAAGCCAATAGACATACCCACAAACTTAGAGTCATTAAAAAAATTATATAAAAAAACCGTTTCAGTTTTTAGATTGAAACGGTTTTTTTTAAAGTACTTTACATTTATTTTTGTTCCATCACTGTAATTTTTTCCTTTAGTTCTTTGTATTCGGTATTCATTTCTAAAGCGTGATAAACATTTGAAAGGGTTTTGGCAACATCAATATTCATTGAATCCAGCTCATAAGCTTTTTTGAGATAAGGAATAGTGCTTTTGAACAAATCTTCTCTTTTGGTTTTCAAAACATTGTAACGCTTCATATCCTTGTCAGAAGTTCCTAATTTATTCATTTCATCAATCAAGGGTTTCTCGTCTTCTAGTTTCAAAGCAGCCAAATTAATATACGCATTTGTATATTTAGGATCAATTTCAATTACTCTGCTGTAATGCTTTTCTGCCTCAGAAGGATTTTTTGCATTGGCACTTAGAACTCCTAAATTGAAAACTAAATCGGCATCATTTGGATTTTTTTCTAAAGCCTCGGCCACTAATTTTTTGTAAGTATCGAAATCTTTTGTTTCCAAATACAAATTAGCCTCTGTTAAAAGTAATGAACTGTCCTCTGGATTTGCTTTTCTTGCATCGGCAACTGCTTTTTTAGCCTCTTCGATTTTACCGTCTTGAACTAAAATCAGGGCAATATTTTTGTAGATTTCTCCTCGTTTTGATGGAATTGTTTCTGTTTTTGGTTTTTCGTGAGTGCCAATTTTTACAGCCAAATCTCTTTCTTTTGCGGAATTAAATGCAACTTCTTCATTGGATATTTTACTAGTTGCCAAATAACTAGTCCCTTTCCCTGAATAATTCAACGTTTTCAAGTCATAATATAATTTTAGAGCTGAGGCATAATCTTTTGCATTCACATAAGTTGAAGCTGCATAATATAAATTGATAGTGTCTTTTTTGTCTAACAAATAGGCATCATAAATTTTTTGAGCTCCTTTTTTATTTCCAGCAATTTTTATTTCCTCTTCACAATTTTTTAAATCCTTTCTTTTTTTCTCTATTAAATCCTCATAATCTTTTTGATTATTTGCATTTAAAGTCAATTTATAATCCTCTAACACCTTTTTTTGAGATGTTATACACTCTAATATTTTATCATCTGTTTTTGTGTCAGCAATAGCACTATTTAATAATTTGAATTTAATATCAATTATTGAAGTTGAGGCTTGAGCTGAATATTTATCCTTACCAGATGCTTTTTCTGCCGCTAATAAATCTTGATAGGATTTTGCTGCTATGGTTAAATTTTTTCCTTCTTCTACTTTTTTATTGGCTAGTTCTAAATGAGCATTTCCGTTTACAAAATAAAAGTGGGCTTTTTCAGCATCAACTGCAGTAGCAATCAATGACTGAGCTCCATTCAAAATAGTTATTGCCTCATGTGGATTGCCTCCTTTTAATGCTTTTTCAGCAGCTTTTATTTGATCTTTTTGAGCAAAAGTAGCTACTGATATCAATAATGCTGACGCTAGTATTACATATTTACTTTTCATAACATTCTAGTTTTATTAAATTTATTTATTTTTTATTGTTTGTATTCATTTAAGCTTCATCATCCGATTCATCTTCATCCTCGGATTCATCTTGGTCATCTTCCTCTACAACATCATCGTCTTCAGTAACTTCGTCTTCAGTAACTTCGTCTTCAAGAACTTCAAGAACGGGTTTCACTCTTTCGATCACATCCGTTTCTATAACATTTCCCTCTTCATCAACCACAACTTCGGCAACATCGTCTTTCATCACTTTGGTTACAGCAGCAATCGAATCGTTTCCTTTCAGATTTATCAATTTAACCCCTTGAGTAGCACGCCCCATAACCCTCAAATCTTCGACAGCCATTCTGATGGTTAAACCCGATTTGTTGATAATCATCAAATCGTCAGCATCGGTTACATCACTAATCGAAATTAGGTTTCCAGTTTTTTCAGTGATATTCAAAGTTTTTACTCCTTTTCCACCACGATTCGTGATTCTATAAACGTCTTCGCCGTCTTCGTCCACTAATTTGGTTCGTTTTCCATATCCGTTCTCAGTAACTACTAAAATCTGGGTATCATTGATATTATCTTTATCTACAGTAACCATTCCAATTACTTCATCAGTGTCATCTTTTAGGGTAATTCCTCGAACTCCAGAAGCCGTTCTTCCCATCGGACGGGTTTTGGTTTCCTCGAAACGAACTAATTTACCTGATTTTACAGCCAAAATAATTTGACTTTCTCCGTTGGTTAATTTAGCTTCCAATAACTCATCGCCTTCCTTGATTGTGATTGCGGCAAGCCCATTGGCTCTTGGTTTAGAATATTTCGCTAAAGAGGTTTTCTTAACCTGACCTTTTTTGGTTACCATCACAAGATTATGACTGTTGATATAATCTATATCTTTTAAATCTTGAGTACATATAAATGCTTTTACTTTATCATCGCTTTCGATGTTTACCAAGTTTTGAATGGCTCTTCCTTTGGCGGTTTTGCTTCCTTCTGGAATTTCATAAACACGCATCCAGAAACATTTCCCTTTTTGGGTAAAAAACATCATATATTGATGGTTGGTCGCCACAAACATATTTTCAAGGAAATCTTGATCACGTGTTCCAGCACTTTTTTGTCCAACACCACCTCTGTTTTGGGTTTTATATTCCGATAAATTGGTACGTTTGATGTAACCTGCGTGCGAAATGGTAATGACCACATTTTCGTCGGCAATTAAATCTTCGATACTCACATCTCCACCTGAATATTCAATAAGAGAACGACGTTCATCTCCATATTTATCACGAATTTCAACCAATTCTTCTTTGATTAAAGCAGTTCTCAAATTAATATCTTCTAATAAAGCCCTTAAATGCTCTATTAATTTCATTATTTCTTCATATTCTGCTCTCAATTTGTCTTGCTCTAAACCAGTCAATTGACGCAAACGCATTTCGACAATGGCACGAGATTGAATGTCAGTTAAATTGAATCTTTCGATTAATTTGTCCCTGGCTTCTTCGGCGTTTTTTGAAGCTTTGATAAGTGCAATTACTTCGTCAATATTATCCGAAGCAATGATTAAACCCTCCAAAATATGGGCTCTTTCCTCTGCTTTTCGCAATTCAAATTGTGTTCTTCGAACAACTACATCGTGACGGTGTTCTACAAAATAATGAATCATATCTTTTAGATTCAACATTTGTGGACGACCTTTTACCAAGGCGATATTATTGACACTGAAAGAAGATTGTAATTGAGTGAATTTATAAAGTGTGTTCAAAACTACATTTGGAGTTGCATCACGTTTGAGAATATAAACGATTCGCATCCCATTTCTATCCGATTCATCACGAATATTAACGATTCCCTCAATTTTTTTATCATTAACCAAATCAGCTGTACGCTTAATCATATCGGCTTTATTGACTTGGTATGGAATTTCGGTAACAATGATACATTCTCTGCCATCTACTTCTTCAAAACCAACTTTGGCACGCATTACAATTCGTCCTCGACCTGTTTTAAAGGCTTCACGAACGCCTTCATAACCATATATTATACCTCCAGTTGGAAAATCTGGTGCTTTGATATGCGTCATCAATTCGTCAATTTCGATATCGTTGTTATCAATAAATGCCAATATTCCGTTGATTACTTCGGTCAAATTGTGAGGAGGCATATTGGTTGCCATACCCACAGCAATTCCAGTTGCTCCGTTTATTAATAAAGTCGGAACTCGGGTAGGCATTACTTTTGGTTCGTATAAAGTATCGTCAAAATTCAATTGAAAATCGACGGTTTCCTTTTCGATATCGGCCATAATTTCTTCCGAAATTTTACGCATTCTGGCTTCAGTATATCGCATTGCAGCTGGACTATCGCCATCTACAGAACCAAAGTTACCTTGACCATCGAC
>DMHA01000293.1:0-5927 GCA_003449615.1 Flavobacterium sp. | reverse complement strand
TGATACTTACCTAAAACTTCTCCGACAATTCTCGCCGATTTTTTATGGGCAGATTTTGAAGTTACTCCTAAATCATACATTCCGTAAAGTACTCTTCGATGCACTGGTTTCAAGCCATCTCTAACATCAGGAAGTGCTCTTGACACAATTACCGACATCGAATAATCGATGTAAGCTGATTTCATTTCATCTTCAATGTTAATAGGAATTAACCTTTCTCCTTCAGACATAAGTTGTTATATTTAATAAATTTAATTTAATTTCAAACGTGCTAATATACGTCATTCCGATGTTTTTATGCAAACAATTCTATTCTTATTTCAATGATTTATTAACAAAATAAACTTTATTTTTAGTTAATAAATTATGTGAGATTTAACATTTTTTTGTTCATTTTTTTGTCAATTAGCTGACATAATCTTTTATAAGGTATGATTTTTGGTTTTCAAAGACCAATTCACTATTTTTACATTAGAAATACAAAATAATATGGATGATAATTTTTCGCCAAGAGTAAAAGATGTTATTACTTATAGCAAAGAAGAAGCCTTGCGTTTGGGTCACGATTTCATTGGTACTGAACATCTTATGCTCGGTATTTTGAGAGATGGCAACGGCAAAGCAATTAATATATTGAATAATTTATCGATTGATTTAAACCAATTGCGTAGAAAAGTAGAAATACTTAGTCCAGCAAGTCCTAGTATGGAAGTCAACAACGAAAAGAAAAATCTACACCTAACAAGACAAGCCGAACGAGCCTTGAAAACCACTTTTCTCGAAGCAAAAGTTTTTCACAGCACCTCTATTAGCACGGCACATTTATTATTGTGTATCCTGAGAAATGAAAATGATCCCACAACCAAGCTCCTGAATAAACTCAATATTGATTATGATGTAGCCAAAGAACAATATCTAAATATGACACCATCCGAAGAAAATTTTATTGAAAACTTGCCAAAAAACGACGCTTATAACGAAGATTCAGGACAAGATGACAGTCTAAAAGAAGGCACTTTTAACAATCCTGCCAATAAATCCAACAAAAAATCGAAGACTCCTGTTTTGGATAATTTTGGGAGAGATTTAACCGAAATGGCCGAAGAAGGAAAACTAGACCCAGTTGTAGGACGAGAGAAAGAAATAGAACGTGTTTCCCAAATTTTAAGCCGCCGCAAAAAGAACAATCCACTCCTTATTGGCGAACCCGGAGTTGGAAAATCTGCCATTGCCGAAGGTTTGGCTTTGCGAATCATTCAAAAGAAAGTATCCAGAATATTATTTGGCAAACGAGTGGTAACGCTTGATTTGGCAAGCCTTGTGGCTGGTACAAAATACCGTGGGCAATTTGAGGAGCGAATGAAAGCAGTGATGAACGAATTGGAAAAAAATGACGACATCATTCTTTTCATTGACGAAATTCACACTATTGTTGGTGCTGGAGGAGCAACAGGTTCGCTTGATGCTTCCAATATGTTCAAACCAGCTTTAGCAAGGGGTGATATTCAATGTATTGGTGCCACAACCTTAGACGAATACCGTCAGTATATTGAAAAAGATGGAGCATTGGAAAGACGTTTTCAAAAAGTGATTGTTGAACCAACAACTGTTGAAGAAACTATCACAATTCTAAACAATATTAAGGACAAATATGAAGATCATCACAATGTGAAATATAGTCCTGAAGCCATTGAAGCCTGTGTTAAATTGACCAATAGATATATGTCTGAGCGATTCTTGCCGGACAAAGCCATCGATGCGTTGGACGAAGCAGGTTCCAGAGTTCACATCTCCAATATTGAAGTTCCAGCACAAATTTTGGAACTAGAAAAACAATTGGAAGATGTTCGCGAATTGAAAAATGCGGTTGTTAAAAGACAGAAATATGAAGAAGCGGCCAAACTTCGTGATGACGAAAAACGTCTCGAAAAAGATTTAGCCGTTGCCCAAGAACAATGGGAAGAAGATTCCAAAAACAACAGAATTGAGGTAACCGAAGACAATGTTGCCGATGTGGTTTCGATGATGACTGGAATTCCTGTAAATAGAATTGCCCAAACGGAGAGTAACAAACTAGCCATTTTACCACAACTTATAGGCGATAATGTTATTGGTCAGAAAGAAGCAGTAATGAAAATTTCTCGAGCCATTCAAAGAAATCGTGCTGGACTGAAAGACCCTAATCGACCTATTGGTTCGTTCATTTTCCTAGGTCAAACTGGGGTTGGAAAAACACAATTGGCCAAAGTTTTAGCCAGAGAATTATTCGATTCTGAAGACGCATTAATCCGAATTGATATGAGCGAGTATATGGAAAAATTCGCTATTTCTAGACTAATCGGAGCGCCTCCGGGATATGTAGGTTATGAAGAAGGTGGACAATTGACTGAGAAAGTACGCCGTAAACCCTATTGTGTAGTGCTTTTGGACGAAATTGAAAAAGCGCATCCTGATGTTTTCAATATGATGTTGCAAGTTTTGGATGATGGCTATTTGACCGATAGTTTGGGACGAAAAATAGATTTCAAAAATACCATCATCATTATGACTTCAAATGTTGGTGCCAGACAATTAAAGGATTTTGGACAAGGTGTTGGATTTGGAACAGCTGCCAAAGTGGCCCAAGCCGATGATAACTCGAAAAGTATTATCGAAAACGCTTTGAAAAAAACATTTGCACCTGAATTTTTGAATAGAATTGATGATGTGATTGTGTTTAATGCTTTAGAAAAAGAAGACATCAATTTGATTATTGAAATTGAATTGAAAAAATTATACGCTCGTATCAAAGATTTGGGTTATGAATTAAAACTTTCAGACAAAGCCAAAGCCTTTATCGCCGAAAAAGGATTTGACAGACAATTTGGTGCTAGACCACTAAAAAGAGCCATCCAAAAATATGTAGAAGATGCACTTGCCGAAGAAATTATTACTTCAAAAGTGGGTGCTGGCGATGAGATTTTTATGGATATTGAAGACGAAACTTCGCAAGAATTATCCGTTAAAATTCTAAAAGCTGGAGAGCCAACAAGTTAAAATTTACAACTGAAAGTTTTCAAGCCACGAATTACATAATTTTCACGAATTAATTTGTGAAAATTATGTAATATGTGGCTGTTTTTTTTTGTAAAGTTACTTAGCATCCCACTGATTTAACCGTAATTTAACATCCTAAGTTCATTTATCGCTATATTTACATTGATTTAAGTTGACCTTATAAAACTCATTTATGTTACAAAGCAAAATCATTTTAGGCAGTGAAGAATGGTGTACACTTCCTGAATTAGGAATTCCATCCATTAAAGCAAGGGTCGATTCTGGTGCAAAGACTTCTGCTCTTCACGCCAAAAACATTGCGCCATTTATTAAAGAAGACCACAATTGGGTCAAATTTGACATCAATCCCATTCAAAATAATGTCAAAACCATTATCCACTGCGAAGCACCATTAGTCGATAAAAGAATTGTTAAAAGTTCGAGTGGATTTAGGGAACAACGTTATGTCATTCAAACTGCATTAGAAATTGGAAATTCAAAATGGGTAATCGAAATGACCCTAACCAATCGAGATTCAATGGGTTTCCGTATGTTATTGGGTCGTGAAGCAATGAGCGGAAGGGTTCTAGTTGATCCTGAACAACAATATCTTTTAGGTCAAACTAGCACTGATAATTTAAAAGAGGTTTATAAAAATGCGGTTAAAAAAAGTTCGGGTTTGCGCATCGGCCTATTGGCAAGCAATCCTGAATTGTACAGCAACAAACGCATTATGGAAGCCGGCGAAATGCGGGGACACGAAATGCACTTTTTGAACATCAAGGAATGCTATATGAAACTCGATGCCAAAACTCCCGAAATTCATTATCGTGGTGGTATAATTTTAAATCAATTTGATGCGATAATTCCAAGAATACGTCCAAGCATTACCTTTTATGGCTGCGCCTTGACTCGACAATTCGAGGCTTTAAACGTTTTTTGTTTGAATTCATCGACTGCGATTACCCAATCTCGAGATAAATTATTCTCCTTACAATTGCTTTTACAAAGCGGAATTGATATTCCGACAACGGGTTTTGCCAACTCCCCTTTGGATACTAATGATTTAATTAAAATGGTAGGCGGAACACCCTTAATCGTAAAATTACTCGAAGGCACTCAGGGAAAAGGAGTTGTTTTGGCCGAAACCAAAAAAGCAGCAGAAAGCGTAATTAATGCTTTCAAAAGTTTGAATGCCAATATATTAGTTCAGGAATTCATCAAAGAAGCCAACGGAAAAGATTTGCGATTGTTTGTCGTTGACGGAAAAGTTGTGGCCACCATTCAGAGAGAAGCGATGCCGGGCGAATTCCGAGCCAACATTCATTTGGGAGGAACGGCCTCAGTAATAAAACCCACTCCCGAAGAGAAAAAAATTGCCATTCGTGCCACCAAAGCAATGGATTTGAAAGTTGCAGGCGTAGATATAATTCGCTCTACAAAAGGACCATTATTGCTCGAAGTGAATTCCTCTCCGGGATTAGAAGGAATCGAAGGTGCTACCAATAAAGACATTGCGGGCGAAATGATTTTGGCAATCGAAAAAAATTTTAAAACCTAATAATTAGATTCACTGTTTTTTGACTAATTTTAAATAAAAAAATGAATCCCTATCTTGACATCATCCTCCGAAGTGCTGCCGTATATTTTTTTATGCTCATCGCTTTGCGGATATTTGGCAAGAAGGAATTATCTCAACTCAACACCGCCGATGTAATTTTGATTTTGCTCATCAGCAACTCGGTTCAAAATGCGATGGTGGGAAGTGATACAAGTCTTTGGGGAGGTTTGGCGGCCGCGGCAGTACTTTTTATCATCAATTTTACTTTAAAAAAATTGATGTATGAATTCCCTAAATTCAGTGATTTTATGCAAGAAAAACCAGAAATTCTTATCCACAACGGAAAAATGGATTTCAAAGCTTTGAGTAAATTAAACATCACACACGATGAATTAAAAGAAGCGATACGAGAACACGGGATTGAACATTTTTCGGATGTGAAATTGGCAATGCTGGAAATCGACGGTAATATTAGCATCATTTCAGGCAATAAAAATCTCCGACAAACGCACTACAAAAGGTTGAAACGAAGTAAAAAAACAATGGGGTAATGGAATGTTTTACATTTTAAAACTCCTCAACCGCAATGAATTCATAATTACCGAAACCGAACTAAAACTCATCGCAGCCGCTGCTATCATTGGCGAAAGCAAAATTCCAAAAACGGGATACAACATTCCCGAAGCTACCGAAATTCCCAAAACATTGTAAATAAACGCAAAAAACAAATTCTGTTTGATGTTTCGCATTACCGCCTGACTCAGGTTTTTGGCTTTGACAATGCCTTGCAAATCGCCTTTGACCAAAGTAATTTTGGCACTTTCAATCGCCACATCTGTTCCTGTTCCCATAGCAATTCCGATGTCGGCTTGCGCCAATGCAGGAGCGTCGTTGATGCCATCGCCTGCCATAGCAACGATTTTTCCTTCGGATTGTAAGCGTTTAATTTCCTTCAATTTGTCTTCGGGTAAACAATTGGCAATAAAACGAGTTAAATGCAATTCGTCGGCGACGGCTTTTGCTGTATTCTCATTATCGCCCGTCATCATAATCACTTCAACTCCTTGACGAATCAATTCCTTAATAGCATCTGCACTTGTGGTTTTAATTTTATCCGAAATCGACACAAAACCTACGGCTTTTCCATCAATTGAAATATAGGAAACCGTTTTTCCAAGTTTTTGTTCGGCAATAATTTTGTTTTCCAAATCTTCCGAAACAGTTGCATTTACTTGCTCCATCAGCTTCTTATTTCCCAAAGCCACTTTTTTATTGGCAACCGTACCAATGACACCTTTGCCTGAAATGGCTTCAAAATCTTTTACTTCTA
>DMHA01000114.1:952-11710 GCA_003449615.1 Flavobacterium sp. | reverse complement strand
TTTTGGTAATAATTCGTATTATTACGTTTTTTGGTAATATTTTGAATTATTACGCATTTTGGTAATATTTTTAAATATTAAATTGTTTTTGAATTATTTTTTTAATTATATTTGAAAAATGATAGCTATAATTACAGGGGATATCGTCAATTCTAGAAAATTATCATCCAAAATTTGGATAGATGGTTTGAAGAAATTATTGAATACTTTTGGCAAAAACCCAATAGAATGGGATATTTACAGAGGCGATGAATTTCAATTGGAAGTTAAAAATCCTGAAGATGCTTTGGTTGTTGCATTACAGATAAAATCTTATTTTAAATCTATCAAAATGGATGTCAGAATGAGTATTGGTTTGGGCGATATGACTTATAAAGCCAAGAAAATCTCCGAAAGCAATGGCACTGCTTTTTCTCGATCTGGCGAAGTTTTTGAAACCCTAAAGAAACAAAAAATCAATTTAGCCATTAATTCTGGTAATGAAGCATTTGATGATGAAATTAATTTGATGTTGCGATTGAGCTTGACTTTTATGGATAATTGGTTCATACAATCGGCTGAATTTGTTTTGACAGCCATCGAAAACCCATCACTCTCACAGGAAGAAATAGGTGTGAAATTAGGAATTAATCAAGCAGCGGTAAGTCGCCGAAGAAAACGTGCCCAATTCGATTTGGTGATGGAAGTAGAAAAATATTTCAGAAATAAAATCAAAACAATCAGCGTATGATTATTATTGTAAAACTGCTTTTGGCTCATTTGTTGGGCGATTTTTTATTGCAACCTACTTCTTGGGTTTTAGACAAAGAAAGCAAAAAATACAAAAGCAAATACCTTTACATTCACACCCTTTTACACGGAATTTTGGCTTGGTTAATTGTTGGCGAAATCGCTTTTGGTTGGTTTGCATTAGCATTAGCAGTATCTCACGGATTCATTGATTTCTTGAAATTACAATTCCAAAAAAAGAAAACAAAGCGAAATTGGTTTGTTATTGACCAAATGCTGCATTTGGTAACAATTGTAATAATTGCAAGTCTTTACAAAAATTTAACTGTTAATTTTACCCTTTTCAATAATCGGTTTTGGATACTGATTACCGGAATTTTATTCTTGACAAAACCCACTTCAATAATTATCAAAAATATCATTTCGATTTGGACACCCGAAAGCAAAAACAAAAATGATGATTCGCTAGAAAACGCTGGGAATTATATCGGAATATTTGAACGCCTATTTATTTTTTGCTTTATACTCACAGGACATTTCGAAGCGATTGGATTTTTATTGGCTGCAAAATCCATCTTTCGTTTCGGAGATTTGAAAGAAGCAAAAGACCGAAAACTAACAGAATACGTGCTAATTGGAACACTTTTAAGTTTCGGAATGGCACTATTGACGGGGCTTTTGGTGCAGTTTGGATTATTGCATTTTGGCTAAAATCTTCTTATTAATAGCCTTAATCAATCCTGGCCCTTCATAAATAAAACCAGTATAAAGTTGGATTAAACTCGCTCCAGCTTCCAATTTTTCAATCGCATCATCAGCCGAATGAATTCCGCCCACACCAATAATTGGAAACGCTTTATTGCTTTTTTCAGCAAGAAAACGGATCACTTCAGTCGAACGGTTTCTTAAAGGTTTTCCAGACATTCCGCCCATCTCCACTTTATTTTCAGATTGCAAACCTTCTCGAGATAAAGTAGTATTTGTAGCAATAACGCCTGCAATTTTGGTTTCTTTGACAATATCAATAATATCCAATAATTGGGAATCGGTCAAATCAGGAGCAATTTTTAGCAAGACAGGTTTTGGTTTAGGCTTGGTTAAATTTTGGTTTTGCAAAGTTTGCAACAATTGTTTCAACGGCTCTTTTTCTTGCAATTCGCGGAGATTGGGTGTGTTTGGCGAACTCACATTCACTACAAAATAATCGACATAATCGAATAAAGCATCAAAGCAAATCAAGTAATCATCGACAGCATTTTCGTTTGGAGTGACTTTATTTTTTCCAATATTTCCACCGATGAGAACGCCTTTGTTTTTCTTTAATCGTTCGACAGCTTCTTGAACACCACCGTTATTGAAACCCATTCTATTAATAAGAGCAGTATCTTCTACCAAACGAAAGATTCGTTTTTTAGGATTGCCTTCTTGTGCTTTTGGAGTAATAGTTCCAATTTCGATAAATCCAAAACCGAGGTTTGACAATTCGTTATACAAGGAAGCATCTTTATCCATTCCAGCCGCCAATCCAACAGGATTTTTGAACTTCAATCCAAAGACTTCGGTTTCCAATCGTTTGTCATTGATAAGATATAATGCTCGAAAAAGCGATGGGATTCCAGGTATTTTGGATAAATTCCGAATCAATGAAAAAGTAAAATAATGTACTTTTTCAGGGTCAAAATAGAAAAATATAGGACGAATAATTTGTTTGTACATAATGAAGTGTGTTGCGTTGCAAAAATAGAATTATCTAATCGAATTAATAAAGATTTGAATAGATTAATTTCAATTCAATAGACTTTTGTTCTGCAAAACTGAAAAAGGGTACACGACAAATTGCACTTTTAAAAAACTTTTGCCTCAAGTTCCAACGGTTGATCCCGAAAGATTTCGGGAGTTGGCTATGGTTTTTGGCAAGGTTATCTTCTATAACATTGCCCACTCCCGAAAGCTTTCGGGATCAACCGTGGGGTTATTCAATAACATTATGTTTATAGTTTTTTTTTGAAAATGCAATTTGTCGTGCACCCCTCTGCAAACTGCAAACTGACCACTGCAAACTTTTTTATTACCTTTGCAAAAAAACATCTTATGTCAAACATCTATTTAGGCTATCATTTCACCGTTGAACCAAAAGAACTAGGTTCCGAAATTTTGATTGCCGAACTGGGAGAATTACCTTTCGAAAGCTTTATTGATAGTGATTTGGGCATTGTGGCTTACATCCAAAAAGACCTTTGGAAAGAGAACATTCTTGATGATTTGTTCATTTTGAATTCGCCAGAATTTACTATCTCCTACAAAATAGAAGAAATCGACCAAGTCAACTGGAATGAAGAATGGGAAAAGAATTTTGAACCCATTGATGTCGATGGAAAATGCCACGTTCGCGCTCCTTTTCACCCCAAAACCGATGCCAAATTTGACATCGTCATTGAACCTAAAATGAGTTTTGGAACGGGACATCACGAAACGACTTATATGATGATTCAGCATTTATTAGAAATGGATGTTGTTGGATTGAAAACTTTGGATATGGGTTGTGGAACAGCAATTTTGGCGATTTTGGCTGAATTGAAAGGCGCTCAACCTATTGATGCTATTGACATTGACAATTGGTGTTATTTGAACTCCATCGAAAATGCCGAAAGAAATAATTGTAAGCAAATCAGCGTTTACGAAGGCGATGCAGCTTTATTAAAAGGTAAAAAATACGATTTGATTATTGCAAACATCAACCGAAATATTTTGTTGAACGATATGCAATCTTATGTAGATTGTTTGAATCCAAAGGGAACCTTACTACTGAGTGGTTTTTACACCGAAGACATTCCTTTTATAGGGGCTTCTTGCTCCGAAAAAGGATTAACTTATGTGAAAAAGTTCGAAAGAAACAATTGGGTTTCCTTAAAATATGTAAATTAGTTGTCAAAAAATGGAAATGGAAAGAAAAATCCACTGGGAAACAGTTTATGAAACCAAAAAGCCAAGCGAAGTGAGTTGGACACAGGAAAATCCGAAAACTTCCCTCGATTTTATTCACAAAATCCATTTAGACAAAACAGCAAAAATCATAGATATTGGTGGTGGCGATAGCAATTTAGTCGATTTTTTGTTAGCAGTAGGGTATGAAAATATAAGTGTTTTGGATATTTCTGCCAAAGCTTTAGAAAGAACTAAAAAAAGATTGGGAAAAAATGCCGAAAAAGTAACTTGGATTGTTTCTGATATAACTGAATTCAAACCCGAAACCGCTTATGATATTTGGCACGACCGAGCCACATTTCATTTTTTGACAACAGCAGAACAAATAAAAAAATATGCTGAAATTGCTCAAAAATGGATTAATGGTTTTCTAATCATAGGAACTTTTTCAGAAAACGGGCCAAAGAAATGCAGCGGATTGGACATCAAACAATACTCTGAATTAGAGATGGAAAAGCAATTTGCAGAGCATTTTAAAAAACTAAAATGTAGTTCCGAAGATCATATAACCCCTTTTGAAACTAAACAAAATTTCACATTTTGTATGTTTGAAAAAAGCAATTAATAGCCCATAAATTTTTATTTATAACCTACAAAGTATCTAAAAATGAGTACCAAAGAAAAAGTTAGAGAACGAGTTAGTCTCAAAGAAGCAACCACCATAAACAACGAAATCATAGTTTATAATGACGATGTGAACACTTTTGATCACGTCATAGAGACCTTGATTCGGGTTTGCCATCACACTTCAGAACAGGCAGAACAATGTTCATTAATTGTACATTACAACGGAAAATGCACTGTAAAAACTGGTGTTTTAGAAAAGCTAAAACCACAATGCAGTCAATTATTAGAAGCTGGATTGAGTGCGGAGATAGTGTAAAGTTTCAAGTTATTGTATATAAAAAAGCAGGATATTCTTTTAAGGAAATCCTACTTTTTTTGTGAATTAATCAACAAATATTATTGACTCTTTCGCACATAGATTTTAGAGGCAAAAACCTTTGTCTTATCTCTGTTCATAATGTATCATTTCATTATTTTAATGTTGACGGACATACATAATTGGTAGTTTTTATTGTCGTTTTTTTGATAGAGGCAAATCCACCCAAAACATTTACAATATTATGATAACCCCTTGCTTTCAATATGGAGGCGGCAATCACCGAGCGATATCCTCCGGCACAATGAACATAAAACTCTTCTTCTTTTGGAAATTCGGCAATATGATCATTGATAAAATCCAAAGGTGTAGAATGAGCTCCTTCGATATGCTCGGCAGTAAATTCTCCATCCTTTCTAACATCAAAAACAGGAGCATTTTCTTCTATTAATTCTTCTAAACTGTTGGCAGTAACCCAATTTACAGTATCATATTCTAATCCTGCGTTTTTCCAAGTGTCAAATCCGCCTTTCAAGTAGCCCAAAGTATTGTCATATCCTACTCTAGCCAAACGGGTAATACTTTCTTCCTCTCTTCCCACTGGCGATACCAAGAGAATAGGTTGCTTGATGTCTGGAATCAAAGCACCAACCCAAGGAGCAAAATCGCCATCAATTCCAATAAAAATCGACTGTGGAATGTGTCCTTTGGAATAATCATCTTGGTGTCGAACATCAAGAATTACGGTGTCGATTTTATTAGCGACCAATTCAAAAGTTTCTGCATCATAAGCAATAGCGTCGCTAATAATGTCTTCTACATTTTCATATCCTTCTTTGTTGAGCTTCACATTCATTGGGAAATAGGCTGGGGGTGGCAATAAACCATCGGTAACTTCCTTGATAAATTCTTCCTTGGTCATATTGGCACGAAGCGCGTAATTGGTTTTCTTTTGGTCTCCAATAGTACCCACTGTTTCCTTGCTTAAATTTTTACCACAAGCACTACCAGCACCGTGAGCGGGATAAACAATGACATCATCAGCCAAAGTCATGACCTTGTTTCGCAAACTATCAAATAAAGTTCCAGCCAATTCTTCTTGGGTCATATTTGCTGCTTTTTGAGCCAAATCAGGACGACCAACATCGCCCAAAAACAAAGTGTCACCACTAAAAAGAGCGTAATCTTTACCATTTTTGTCTTTCAAAAGATAGCAAACGCTTTCTAAAGTGTGGCCAGGCGTATGCAAAACCGTGATGGTAATTTCTCCCAAACGAAAAACCTCGCCATCTCTAGCAATATGAGCTTCAAAACTAGGATTGGCAGTGGGGCCAAAAATTATGGGAGCACCAGTTTTTTCAGCTAAAGTAACGTGACCACTAACAAAATCAGCGTGAAAATGGGTCTCGAAAATGTATTTAATTTTTGCATTATTTTTATTGGCTTTATTGATATAAGGCTGTACTTCTCTCAATGGATCAATGATAGCCACTTCGCCATTACTCTCAATATAATAGGCACCTTGTGCTAAACATCCGGTATAAATTTGTTTAATTTTCATCTGTATTTATTTATTGTTTTTTATGGTCAGATGTAACGCCTATAACCATTTTCCGGTATGTCAAGGACTATTGTCGTGGGCGTTTCATTTTTTCTGAAATGTTTTATATTGTAAATTTATTTATTTTTTAGTCGAATTCTTTTCCTAAAGTCAGATTTTAGGAAATTATTATGATAAGAAAAGCTCTCGAATGAGGATGTAAATTCCCATAGCAAGCACAAACCAACCAAAACTGGTTTTGAGTTTATCGTCTGCTACTTTTTTAGCAATAAAATTGCCAATAAAAATTCCAATTATTGAGGCTAAAGTAAAGTACTCCAACAACTTCCAATCGATAATTTGGTCACTCAATATATCTCCAGTGAAGCCAATTAATGATTGTGCTGAAACGATAAAAAGCGAAGTTCCAACTGCCATTTTCATTGGTGTATTGGCAAAAAATAATAAAGTGGGAACAATCAAAAAACCACCTCCCGCACCAACAAATCCTGAAACAATTCCAATTAAAACTCCCATAAAGGTAATTTTGAAATAATTGAATTTTACTTCCTCATAAACTATTTTTTCTTTCAAAGGTTTTATCATTCGAACCGATGCAAAAATCATTACAAAGGCAAAAACCACCATCATCAAGATAGATTTTGTTAAAGTGAAATTTTCAGTCGAAAAAATCACATCAGGAATTCTAGGAACGAGAATTTTTCGAGTAATAAAGACAGAAATAATAGCGGGAATTCCAAATAAAACCACTTTATAAAAATCGACTAATTTTTGTTTTGCCTTATGAATTCCACCTACTAATGAAGTTGTTCCAATGACAAATAAGGAATAGGCTGTAGCCAATGTAGGTTCGATTCCCATCACGTAAACCAAAATTGGAACCGAAAGAATTGACCCGCCACTTCCCAAAAGTCCGAGTGTCATTCCTACAAAAATAGCCAAAATGTATCCTATGAATTGAGAAGTTTCCATTTACAAAATTTTATCTGCACAAAATTAGGTTTATTTTAAACCATTTCTGTAACATAAGTTACCTCATTTCAGTAATACAATCGAAGCTCTATTCAAACTAATTTTTCCTTTGTTTTCTAATGCTTTGAGCAAACGAGAAACTACAACTCTTGAGGTATGCAAGTCGTAAGCAATTTCTTGATGGGTCGAATGAATTTCTTTGGATTTAACCACTTTCGATTTGTCGTTCAAATAATTCAATAACCGTTCGTCCATATTCATAAATGCCAGATTGTCAATAGCTGACAACATTTCTTTTAAACGATTGTTGTAACTATTGAAAACGTAGTTTCTCCAGCTTTTATATTTGCCCAACCACTCTTCCATTTTGCCAACGGGAATCATAATCAGTTGTCCTTTGGTTTCGGCAACGGCTCTAATTTCGCTTTTGGTTTCGCCCAAACAGCAAGCCATAGTCATAGCACAAGTATCACCTTTTTCGATAAAATACAACAACAATTCGCCTTCATCAAAATCTTCCCGCAATATCTTGATAGCACCTGATAAAAGCAAAGGCATTTTTCTAATAGCATCGCCAAAATCGATTAATATATCGCCTTCCTTGAAATCTCTGAGCAAAGAAGTTTCTACAATTTCCTCAATTAATTTATCTTCGAAAATATAACCGTAAGTTTGTTGGAGTAATTCTTTCATTATTGATTTTTGGATTTTATTTCGACGTAAATCTCGCTAAAAATTTCCATTTAAAAAACAGAAACAGTAAACACTTTGATTAATCATTTAGTATTTAAGCCTTTTTGTTGATTTTATCATTTTTATTTGAAATCATTTCGGTTTATGTAACAAAAGCTACAAATAGCAAAGAACATTTTTCGGAAATTTGCTTCATTAAAAATACAAATACTTTTCTAAAGATGAAAATACTAATTATAGGAGGAGTTGCCGGTGGTGCAACTGCTGCAGCAAGATTGAGAAGACTGAGTGAAGAAAACGAAATCATTATTTTTGAAAAAGGAGAACACGTTAGTTTTGCCAATTGTGGACTTCCCTATCATATTGGTGGAGTAATTATCGAACGTTCTAAATTATTATTGCACACTCCAACTTCTTTAAAAACAAGATTCAACTTGGATGTTCGTATTTTTAATGAAGTTTTGAAAATTAATAAAGAAGAAAAAACAGTCGAAGTTCGAAATCTAATTACCAAAGAAATTTACACAGAATCCTACGACAAATTATTATTATCTCCGGGTGCAGAGCCTTTCAGACCCAATATTCCAGGAATCGATTCCGATAAAATAATGACGCTACGCAATGTGGCCGATATGGACAGAATCATTGCCAAAACCAAAGATTTGAAAAATATTGCAGTAGTTGGTGGTGGTTTCATTGGATTGGAAGTTGCTGAAAATTTGGTCGAAAAAAAACTGAACGTCACGGTTATCGAATTGGGAAACCAAGTGATGGCTCCTGTGGATTTTGAGTTTGCCAAAATGGTACAACATCACGCAGTTGCCAAAAAACTGAATATTCTAATCAATACTGGTGTTGAAGCTTTTGAGGACAAAGGCAACCAAATTGAATTGAAATTAAATAATGGAAAAACCATTTTGGCCGATGCTGTTGTGTTTGCCATTGGCGTAAAGCCTGAAAATGGATTGGCAAAAGCTGCTGGACTGGAAATAGGTGTTACGGGCGGAATTGTAGTGAACGATTTTATGCAAACGGCTGACCCGAATATTTATGCCGTTGGCGATGCTGTCGAAGTTTCGCATTACATCAATCAAGCCAAAGTATTGATTCCATTGGCTTGGCCAGCCAATCGTCAAGGGCGAATTGTGGCTGACAATATTACTAGAGGAAACAAAATTTCCTATTCAGGAACTTTGGGAACTTCCATAATCAAATTCTTCGATTTGACTGTGGGAGCAACAGGACTGAACGAAAAATTATTGAAACGTTACAATATTCCTTACCGAACTGTGACTGTTACCCGACCTAATCACGCCAGTTATTATCCAGGTGGCACAAATATTGTCTTAAAAATGAATTTTGCCGAAGATGGAACCATTTTAGGCGCTCAAGCTTTGGGACAAGAAGGTGTTGACAAGCGAATCGATGTGATTGCTACCGCAATTAAAGGAAATTTGACGATTTATGATTTACAAGAAATTGAAATTGCCTATGCTCCACCTTATAATTCAGCCAAAGATCCTGTAAATATTCTGGGTTACGTTGCCGAAAATATGTTGAAAGACGATGTGCGATTCATCAATTACGACCAATTAGACGATTATCTTGCAACTGAAAATGCCGTTCTTATTGATGTTAGAACCAAAACCGAATTCGACAACGGAGCTATTCCGAATGCTATCAATATGGATGTGGATACCTTTAGAGAAAATCTCGATTTTTTCGACAAGAATAAAAAATATGTGATTTACTGCCAGATTGGTTTGAGAGGGTATTTGGCACAACGAATTTTGAGAAATAACAATATATATTCGGTAAATTTGAATGGAGGATATGGATTGTGGAAACCTGTGAATAGTTGATTTTATTGATTAATGCGAATCAAAAAACTATTATTCTTAGGGTTAGACCTAACAGGTTTTAAAAACCTGTTAGGTCTGTATTGCGAATCTAAAAGTTATAAATTCAACTCTTGACTCGAATGATTAATAATTTCAATTGGGTTAGTTCGATAATCAAACCATTTTATGTTTTCATTTCTTTTGAACCAAGTGAGTTGTCTTTTGGCAAATCTTCGGGTGTTTTTCTTGATTTCTTCGATGGCAAATTCCAAGGAGATTTCGCCTTCAAAATACTGAAACAATTCTCTGTAACCAACGGTTTGCAAAGCATTCAGGTTTTTGTGTGGGAATAGTTTTTTGGCTTCCGCCAATAAACCTTCGGTCATCATAAGATCAACCCGCTGGTTAATTCTATCATAAATGACGCTTCTTTCGGCTTCCAAACCAATGAGAATAGGAGTGAAGTCTCGAATGTTTTTCTTTTGATTTAAAAAGGAAGAATAGGGTTTCCCAGAACCGATACAAACTTCCAAGGCGCGCATCATTCGCTGTGGATTTTCTTTGGCAACGACTTCAAAATAATTAGGGTCTCGTTTTTCTAATTCGGTTTGCAAATAGTCAATTCCCTGTTTTTCATAGTTGGAAGTTACTTCTTCTCGAACAGAAGCATCGATTTCAGGAAAATCGTCAAAGCCTTTCAAAACGGCATCGACGTACAAACCGGAACCGCCCACCATAACCACATAATCACTAGTTAAGAATAATTCATCGAGTTTAGCAATGGCTTCTTTTTCGAAATCGCCTACGGTATAATTCTCGAAAATAGATTTGTTTTGTATGAAATGATGTTTGGCTGCAGCCAATTCTTCGGTTGTGGGAACTGCGGTGCCAATTTGCATTTCCTTGAAAAATTGTCGGCTGTCACAAGAAACAATTTCGCAACAGAAATGTCGTGCCAAAGCGATACTCAAGGAAGTTTTTCCTATGGCAGTCGGTCCAACGATGGTAATTAAGTACTTCATATTTTTTAGCCCCGATAGTAGTGGAAATCCTTTTCTTTTTTTTCTTTAAAAAAAGAAAAGATTGCAACGAAT
>DMHA01000114.1:285-883 GCA_003449615.1 Flavobacterium sp. | reverse complement strand
GCGGGATTAGCTTCAAAAAAAATTAAAATTTTATCACTTTCAAGGTTTTACTTTTTCGGATATAAGCCTGAATTATATTTCGAGTATCTCGGTTGTTTTGCATTGGAACAAGGATGTTTTTTAGGATTTCGATATGGGTAATTTGGTAATTCAAATCATAAAAAGCATAGCCTTTGTAAATTCCGTTTTCTATCAAAATGGCACTGTGTTCGCTGCTGTTTCTGCCTCTGTCAACGAGTATCATACTTTCATTTTCAAAACTGTTTTTATCAATAAATTCCTGAACTCTTTGATTGTATTCTTCTGGTAAAATCTTGCCAATACAAGCGCCGTCACATTCTTTTATTTTGTATTGAAAACATTCCTTTTTAGTGATGTACAATCCTGTAAATTTTTGGCATAATTGATAATGCGATGTAATTCTGAATAAAGCATTTTTGGCTTCTTGGATGGAAGCATAAGAGGTAATTTCCTTTTTTCGCCCATCGGCTTTCTGCAAAATTAAATTCAAATAGCCATTTTCATCTTTCTCAGCGTATAGTGCAAACTGAAAAATACTCTTTCTTTGCGCCCTATTAAACATAGGTTTGTTGATTTT
>DMHA01000114.1:0-125 GCA_003449615.1 Flavobacterium sp. | reverse complement strand
TTACGGCTTTTGCCAATGTAAATGAGCTTTCCTTTTTCGTCGTGAATGTAATAGACACCCGTTCTAGAAGGCATACTTTCTACAATATCTAATAATTTGGGGGCAATTCCTTTTTGGATTTCAAA
>DMHA01000378.1 GCA_003449615.1 Flavobacterium sp. | reverse complement strand
CTAGAACTTTCGCAAAGATTCCAGAAAAAATATATAAGCTACACAAAAAAGAAGCTAAGGAAAAGAAATTAGGTATTTGGAGTCAAAAAGATTACATTAAGCCCGCTAATTGGAGAAAAAGAAGCAAGTAAGTTTATATTGGGTACATTATAAAATAATGATTTTTTATAAAATTCTAAGTACAAAATGAAATTTGATCCAGAAAAAAAAGAACTCTTTACAGATGAAGGGGAGATAGTAATCAAAGAACTTTTTTGCCCCCACGACAACAGTTTAAAAGAAGAAGACTTTTTAGCAAATGAAAATAATCCAAGAAGTAAAATTTGTTCTAAATGTGAACATCCAGTTTTAGATACTTCTAAATATACAGAAGAAGAGCTGGTAAAGATAATCAAGGAAGAACCTAAAACTTGTATAAGTATTAATTCAGATCAAGATAATATACAAATTATTAATACTGAAAATGAGGAAGAGAAGACAGAGTCTATTAGTTTAGAAGATAACAGCACAAGGCAAAGTCGTCAAATCATCAAAGAATGGTTCGCAGCTTTCTTATCCAAAGAGAAAAGTGAAGAAGTGGAAATTATCGATAAAAATATTGTACAAACTGTAGAGAAAAAAGTATTTTCAAAAAACAATAAAAATAAATTACCTGAAATTAAAGTAATTAGTGGACTAGAAGAGATAGATCAAGCTGTACAAAATGGCTTACAACTTTTAGTACATATTCCTAATCGTTATTATGATTCTTTATTGTTTACTCTTGTTCAAAATGATTTATATACTGAAGTAGTAAAAAAACATTCTTTATATGATCCAGAACAAAAAATAGAAGCCTATTTAATTCCCGATAATTTACAAATGGGAGATCAAGTATTTATTGAAAAATTGATTGAAGAACGATCTTATGCTCACAAGCAATTAAAGTGGCTGAATCTAAGAAGTGGACGAGCTTAGCTCCTAATTTAGGAATGGGTAATAATTTTGCAAGTAAAAATAGTGATTTTCGATTTAATATAAATTGGGACTTAATGGAAGTATTGGGCGGGGGAAAGATTAGGCAAGTGAATTTGGAAATTGCAAAACTAAAACTTCAAAAGTATGAATTGGAAAATAAATTAAAAATAGAAGTGCTTGAATTTGTTTTAGCCTTACAGCAAGCGGAAAGACGATTAATTTCTGATAATGCAAAAATAGATATGTTAAAGAAAAGATTATTATTAATTGAAGCTGAATACAAAAGAGGAAAAGGCGAACTGGACAGTTTAACTAAATACGGGGAAATTGAAATGAAGCTCAGCGACGATAAAGCTAGTACCGAAGATGAAATTACTTTACAGAAAGCTAAACTTCAGCAGCTGGTTGGTATATTTCCTTAGACGGCATCTGAAAAGTATAGGACTTATAGTAAAAATTCAGCTTAAAACCCTGAGGCTTACGCCATTCCCCGAACGGGACATTCAATAAATCTATTATTTTAAATTTTCTGTCTTCAAAGTTGAAAGGTCTAACTCCTCTCTCTAATAGCCCACTTTCAGGGGGTTGGGGGTCAAAAGATAAAATTCTTTAGCAAAAAGCTTTTTACGCAAGTTGTATTCTTGACACATTAAATTTGCAAGATCACACTCTTTTCAGACACCCTCTTAGTTATTTATAATTAGTTTGTACATTTATTGGGGGAGTTTGTTTTTATGAATATATTTGAAGATCAAGAAATTGAGACTTATATAAACTCTATTGATGCATATTTTGGTCTATTAAAAAATGAAAAGATTACTTTAGAAGAATGCCAACATTGGAGGAAATATCATTTTCCTGTTTCACGAGATAAAATTATTGAGATAAGCGATGATTCTGATATCGATGCTCAAGAGCTATATAAATTTCGAGATAAGTTAGAATGTAAAAGACATGAATTATTATTGAAGGCTCTTACCGAAAATCAGAGTGATTTGGATAATTGCGTTTTTGGAAATGATAAGGATTATATAGATTTATTTAAATCCTTTCTCAGGTATATTTTTTCCCAATACAAGAAAGGGTGTATTTCTGCTCAATGTATTTTTGACTTTGTAATATATAGTTATCCAATTGTACCAAAGAGAGGAGAGATAGCTCTTTTTCAAGCTTTACAGAATGTTGATCGAACTGAATTGAAGATTCTTTACAAGAATGAAGTTGAAAAGAACAAAATGGACTAGTTTTTTTAAGTGTTTGATGTATTAAAGAATTTGGAGACTCCCATCAAAAGTAAGAGGGGGCAGAAAATGAAAAGAAGTATTGCATCACTTAGCTCATTAATTATTGTAGGGGATGAATATGCTAGTGAAAGCATTAATATACCAATTACAGCCCCGAATACTTTATCTGGTATAGGAGCAGGTATACCAACTACCATTATGAGCCAACCTATACACACTATACTTAACTTGAACCAAGGAATTGATAAAGTCTTATTTTCCCTAAGTTTGTGACTTGTGTTCGGTTTGGCAAAGTTTGAATGACCTTTATTAGAAATTTCGCATTTTAATTCATTTTTGGTAGCTTTAGGAGTTTTGTCTGTCTCAGCATGAATTTTGTCGGTTATGCTATAAAATACTTTTTGTAATTCCTTATCATTATTAATAATTTGTAGATTACTTTTCTTTAAATTAGTTAATTCACTGAGCTCA
>DMHA01000242.1 GCA_003449615.1 Flavobacterium sp. | reverse complement strand
GGAAAAATTTATTTCAATTTAGGAGAGATTTCCGAAGATATTTTGAAAGATGAAAAAAAACAATATGAAAATGGTCTAGGGCCAGATCAATTAATTTCAAAACCCAATCCATCCACAGCAAACTGGGGCGATGTTCCTGCCTCTCAGTCCTTAATATATGCTTTTGATGTTAATGCCACAAATAGAACCAATCAAGATTTAGGTTTAGACGGTTTGCCATCCTCAAAAGAAGCAACTATTTATAACAATTATGCCTCAGAACCCGATCCAGCAGCCGATGATTACAAATTTTATTTGAACACAACAGGTGGAATTATTGATCGATATCGGGACTATAATGGATTGGAAGGAAACTCGGCCGTTGATATCAATGATGCTAACAGAGCATCAACTTCTGATCCTGATGTAGAAGACATCAACAGAGACAATACCATGAACACCATCAATGCCTATTACGAATATAGTGTTGATGTAAAACCCAATATGAATGTGGGTCAAGATAAATATGTTACCGATGTTAGAAATACGCAACAAACTATGGACAATGGTCAAGTAACAGAAGCCAGATGGATTCAGTTTAAAATTCCAATTGCAAATCCAGAAAACACCATAGGCAACATAACCGATTTTAGATCCATTCGATTTATGAGAATGTTTATGACGGGTTTTAACGAACAAGTTACGCTTCGTTTTGGCGCTTTAGATTTGGTCAGAGGAGACTGGAGACGATACACTAATACTCTCGATCCTGCAGATACAGACCCCAATAACGACGGAACAAACCTTGATGTTTTAGCAGTAAATCTTCAGGAAAACAACAATAGATGCCCCGTAAACTATGTTGTTCCGCCCGGAGTAAGTCAAGAACAATTGTACAATGGCAATTCCGTTATCAATCAAAATGAGCAATCCTTGTCACTTAGAGTTTCGGGCGACGGATTGGAACCAGAAGATTCAAGAGCCGTTTTCAAAAATGTGAACGTCGATATGCGACAATTCAAAAAACTGAAAATGTTTTTGCACGCAGAATCTTTACCAAACGAAATTGAACTTGAAGATAATCAAATGGTAGGTTTCATCCGTTTTGGAAATGATTTTACCGACAATTTTTATCAAGTTGAAATGCCTTTAAAAGTAACAGAAATAGGCGGAGGATGTGCTATAAATGCTACATCGGTTTGGCCAGCCGATAATGAAATCGATTTGGCACTTTCGACCCTTACGGAAATGAAAATCAGAAAACCAAAAGACGCATTAGGAATTTATTATCCCGATGACGACATATCTATAGACGGAGATCCTGAGATGCGAGATGGAAACGCTAAATTGAAATTAGGAATTCGTGGAAATCCTAATTTTGGTATGGTTAGAACTTTAATGTTAGGGGTTAAAAACAATGAACCTCATCAAGACATCAAAGGAGAAGTTTGGTTCAACGAACTTCGTGTTGCCGATATGGATAACAGTAGTGGTATGGCTGCGGTATTGAATATTGACACCAACTTTGCCGATTTTGCAAGCATTTCGGCCACAGGAAGAAAAAGCACCATTGGTTTTGGAGGCATTGAAGAAGGACCAAACCAAAGAAGCCGAGAAGACACCCAGCAATACAACATCGTAACTAATTTTAGTTTAGGGAAGTTATTGCCGCCAAAATGGAGAATCAATTTGCCGTTTAATTTTGCTGTTGGTGAAGAAATAATTACCCCAGAATACGACCCTTTTAACGAAGATATTAGATTGAAACAATTACTCAACAATACTAATGGTGCCGAAAAAGACAATATCAGAAACCGAGCGATTGATTATACAAAGAGAAGAAGTATCAACTTTATTGGAGTCAGAAAAGACCGAGGAGAGGAACAAAAGCAAAGAGTTTACGATGTAGAAAATTTTACGTTTTCTCAATCTTACAACGAAGTGGAGCACCACGATTATGAAGTAGAACAATTTACAGATCAGGTATCCAATTCGGCAGTAGATTATGCTTTTAGTTTTCAGCCCAAAGCCATAGAACCATTCAAGAAATCAAAATTTACCAAAAAGAGTTCTTATTGGAAAGCTTTAAGCGATTTCAATTTCAATTATTTACCATCGAATATTAACTTCAACACCAATATTATCCGACAATACAACCGTCAACAATTCAGGCAAGTGGACGTGCAAGGAATTGGATTAGACCCGTTGTATCGCAGAAATTATGCTTTCAATTATAATTATGGATTTAACTATAATTTGACCAAAAATTTGAAATTCAATTATACCGCAACTTCTAATAATATTGTAAAAAATTATATGAATGACGAAAATGTTCCAATGGATGGATTAAACATTTGGGACGGATACTTTGATGCTGGACAAGCCAATCAGCACAACCAACAATTGGTCATGAACTATGAAATTCCTTTCGACAAAATTCCAGTATTTAGTTTCATAAAAGCAAACTATGCCTACACAGGAGATTATAGCTGGCAGCGTGCATCAATAGCAATGAATAATGTCATTAAAAATGGTGTGAGTTATGATTTAGGAAACACCATTCAAAATGCAATGACGCATAATTTGAATGTCAATATGAATATGGATTCGTTTTATAAATATATTGGATTGAAAAAAAGTGATCAAAAGAAACCTAAACCCAAAAAAGACGAAGCACCCAAACCGGGAGAAAAAATAAAAGCCACCAAAATTACTACACCAAAAACAAACGTTTTTATGGATGGATTAATGGGCGTTTTGACCAGTGTAAAAACCATTCAAGCCAATTATACTAAAAACATGGGTACCGTTTTGCCAGGATATACACCTGGTCTGGGATTTTTTGGCACTTCAAAACCTACAATTGGATTTGTCTTTGGAAGTCAAGACGATGTGAGATATGAAGCCGCCAAAAACGGATGGCTAACTGATTATCCAGAATTTAATCAAAACTTTACCCAAGTAACCAATGAAACTTTTAAATCGACAGTAAATATTGACTTGTTTCCCGATTTTAAAATAGATTTGACATTTGACCGATCTTATTCTGAAAATTTTACCGAGCAGTATGACGTGTCTGACAACAATGGGGATGGATTTTTGGATTATAACCCAAGATCACCTAACAGTACAGGAATGTTCTCCATTTCGACAGTTTTAATCAAAACGGCTTTTGCAGCAAGTGACGAAATCACATCGTCCGCCTTCGACGATTTTAGAGAAAACAGACTTGTTGTTGCCAATCGATTGGCAACTGAACGAGGAATCGACCTGACCAATCCAGTCAATATAGATGCCGAAGGCTATCCAAAAGGATTTGGCAAAAACAATCAGGCGGTATTATTACCTGCTTTCTTGGCGGCCTATACTGGTTCGGATGCATCTAGTACTTCTTTGGGAATTTTCAAAAGTATTCCATTACCCAACTGGGCAATAAAATACAATGGTTTGATGCGGTATAACTTTTTCAAAAAGAATTTCAAACGATTCTCCTTGCAACAAAATTACAGGGCCTCTTATACCATCAATGCTTTTCGTTCCAATTTGAATTATGACAATATGGCTACTACTGGAATAAATACAGATGCAAGTGGCAATTTCTTTAACAAAACCATTATGTCTAATGTCAATTTAGTCGAGCAGTTCAATCCACTTGTTCGTTTAGATTTTGAATTAAATAATTCATTAAAATTCCTAGCCGAAATGAAAAAAGACAGAGCATTATCAATGAGTTTCGACAATAACTTATTGACAGAAGTAAAAGGGATGGAATTTGTAGTAGGACTGGGTTATCGAATAAAAGATGTCGTTTTTTTGTCAAAATTTGTGGGTAATTCTACTGGAATTATAAAAAGTGACATCATCATAAAAGCCGATTTTGCCTATCGAAAAAACAAAACAATTGTGAGGTATTTAGATTATGACAACAATCAATTAGCAGGAGGACAAGACATTTGGTCTGTAAAAATAACTGGCGATTATTCCTTTAGTAAAAATCTAACGGCTATATTTTTTTATGACCATTCTTTTTCTCAAGCAGTGGTTTCGACCTCTTTCCCTTTGACCAATATTCGTTCAGGCTTTACGCTTCGATATACTTTTGGAAATTAATTAAAGTTTTATCACAATTTGATTAATAATAAAATTAGAAATAATACTTTTGAAAAAAATCTGAAATCTGAAATCTGAAATCTGAAATCTAAAATCTGAACTCTAAAATCTACAATTAAATGAACGTACCAGCAAATTTAAAATACACAAAAGACCACGAATGGGTTAGCATTGAAGGCGAAATTGCAACAGTGGGAATAACACATTTTGCCCAAAAAGAATTAGGCGATATTGTTTATGTTGAGGTTGAAACTTTAGACCAAACTCTCGATAAAGACGAAGTTTTTGGAACGGTTGAAGCCGTAAAAACCGTTTCGGATTTATTTCTTCCTCTTTCGGGTGAAATAATCGAATTTAATGACGCATTGGAAAGCAATCCCGAAAGTGTAAACAGCGATCCTTATGGCGCTGGATGGATGATTAAAGTGAAAATCGCAAATCTAGACGAAATTGATTCATTGCTTTCGAGTGAATCGTACAAAGAATTGATAGGTGCGTAAGGAATTTTTTTTATTTTCAGCCATCATTTGGACAGGTGTAATTTTGTTTTTGAGTTTAGAAAATTCTAAAAACATTCCGCAAATTGAAATCCCAAACATAGACAAAGTAATTCATTTTGGCTTTCATTTTGTGTTTACAATCCTTTGGTTTTTGTATTTAAAAAAGAGGTTTAACAGTTCAAAGAACCTGCAACTTTTGGCTTTTACCATAATTTTTTCCTTAATTTTTGGAATAGCAATCGAGCTGATGCAACAATATTTCACAATATCTAGAAATGCTGATGTTTTGGATATTTTGGCTAATCTTTCTGGATCTTTTCTTGCCGCATTCTTCATCATTTTGGTCAATGCCTATAACGGATTGATAGATAAAATTTAACACAAAAATTACAAGTTAAACAAATGAATATCAAGCAATACTTAGATTCTACCTATTTAAAAACACCCACACAAGCTGGACTTTCAGAAGCTGAAAATATAATTATTGCCAAAGAATTTATTCAAGAAGCCATCGATGAGAATTTCAAACTCATAATGATTCGTCCTGATATGGTTTCTCTGGCAAGCAAAATGATTTCAGAGGCAAATTCTCCAGTTCAAATAGGAACCGTAATCGATTTTCCCGAAGGAAAAGCAGGATTAGAAGCCAAACTTGCCGAGGCAAATCAAGCCATTCAAGATGGAGCCGATGATTTGGATTTTGTTTGCAATTACGAAGCCTTCAAAGCGGGAAATGTAGATTTGGTTAAAGAAGAAATCTTAAAATGTACCCTATTAGGCTTAGCCAATAACAAAGTGGTAAAATGGATTATCGAAGTGGCAGCACTCAGCGAAAAGCAAATAATTCAGCTTTCGGCTTTGATAAAAAATCTTGTAATTACTCATTTCAAAGAAGAAAATTACGCATCGGTTTTTGTGAAATCCTCAACAGGTTTTTATAAAACAGAAAATAATTTGCCCAACGGAGCCACTGTTCCATCGATTATTATTATGCTCGAAAATGCCAATCCTCTTCCCGTGAAAGCCGCTGGTGGCGTAAGAACATATCTAGAAGCTGTCGAAATGATTCGTCTTGGCGTAAAAAGAATTGGAACATCCGGCGCCAAAGCCATTGCCAATGGGCAAAGAAGTGAAGGCGGTTATTGAATAGATTTAAACAACCTTTTTAGACGCTTGTTTAAAAGAAAACGAAGATACTTCAGTTTGTTTTTTTAGCGTGTTCGATAGTCACAGAAACAAGATTTCCCTTTTCATCTGCTTTTTTTTATTGTTTTCTTTAAAACAATAAAGATTACTTCACTTAATGTCTATTTTTCATAGGTGTTCAGTGAACTTCGTTTGCAATGAATAGCTGGACGCGAGCGTCAGCGAACTGGCGAAGCAAATAGCTCCGGATTGCTTAGGTTTCTCGCAATGACAATTAGACACAAAAAAACCGTCCAAATAGCTATGAGACGGTTTTTTAAATTATTATAACATTCTTCTTTTTGTCGTAGAAATGATATTCTAGATACGTGTAAGCGTCGCGTGGTATGATTTTTTACCCATTTTTTATGTTCAAAAAACCATTTAGTATTTTACCAAGTAGATATTGCCGACCTTTTCCAAGTATTTGTAGCAACGCACACATAAACAAAATCAGCATCCCAAACAATTTCTCCTGCGTTACAAGTTGCAGAAGAAGAGGCTGGAGTTCTAGAGGTTCTAAGCCGTATGGTATCTCCATTTACATCTAATAAGTTAGTTGGGGTTATCGTTCCAATGCCTACATTTCCATTTCCTAAAATTGTCATTTTGGTAGAAGGAGAGTTACTTACAGTTCCTG
>DMHA01000243.1:3107-4478 GCA_003449615.1 Flavobacterium sp. | reverse complement strand
ATTCAAATATATTAAGTTGAAAAACCATCTTGTTTCAATGAAAGAAGTCGATTTCTTTGGGTCGAATACTTTTTATAGTTTGTTGTTTTTGCCGTTTTTAATGTTGCCATTAATCGTATTATTCAAAAAGAAAAAAGAAGCTTTAGACAGCGATGTTTTTGGAAACCGAATAAAAATGAACAACCGATTGGCCAAAAAATATTTATCGGAAGCCAAAAAACAAATCAACAACAAAGAGCCATTTTATGTAGCTTTAGAGAAAGCGATGCACAATTTCTTGAAAGCCAAATTGCACATCGAAACCTCGGATATGAGCAAAAGCAATATTCAAAAACTATTAGCATCAAGAAATGCAAATGCCCAAACCATAATTGATTTCATCAATTTGACCGAAAATTGTGAATTGGCTCGATATGCGTTAACCTCAAGTTCGACGATTCAAAAGGATTTTGACAAAGCGGTGGAAATAATTTCTGATTTGGAAAAACAAATCACTTAACCACACCCGAGCGTAGCGAATGGACGAAGTAAAGGCACAATGAAGGCACGAAGATCACAAAGTAATTAAATATATCATAGTAACCTCAGCTCGATTAATATTGAAAAGTTTAAACCACATAGAAAAAATATTATCTTTTAATAGAAAGGCGCTTTGCTTATCATAGTTTTCATAGCTATGTGCAAATAAAATACCTATGATCCGAGCGAAGCGAACTGACGAAGTAAAATCTTTGTTAATTATTTTTATAAAATCTCTATGTGGTTAAAAATTATTAATCGAGCTCAGGATAGAAATAAAATCTTAGCGACTTAGCGTCTTTGCGGCAAAAAAAAATAAACAATGAAAAAGTTACTTATACTATACCTACTAACAACTCAATTTTTCTTTGCACAAACTGGCTTTGAAAAAGGAAATACCTTGTACCAAAAAGGAAAATACGAACAAGCTATTTCGGAATACGAAAGCATTTTGGCGAGTAAAAATCATTCGGCTGAATTGTATTTCAATCTCGGAAATTGCTATTATAAATTGAATAAAGTAGCCCCGGCTATTTACAATTACGAAAAAGCTTTAGTACTCAATCCAGACGATTCGGAGATTTTAAACAACCTTAAATTTGCTCAAAAACTGCAAATCGATGAGATAAAAGTAATTCCACAAGTTGGTTTTTCAAAAATACTTCACGATTTCACTTCGATATTTCATTACAATACTTGGGCTTGGATTTCGGTTGGATTTTCAATACTATTTTTACTTTTCTTCATCGGGTATTATTTCTCTCGATATGCCTTTTCCAAAAGGGTCTTTTTCTTCGGAATGTTTGCGTTGCTTTTTCTGATGTTGATAAGTGTTTCTTCGGCCATTTCAGA
>DMHA01000243.1:0-3045 GCA_003449615.1 Flavobacterium sp. | reverse complement strand
AAAGATCATTACGAAAACGACAAACCAGCGATTGTTTTTGCCGAAATGGTTTTGGTAAAAAGCGAGCCACAAAGATCAAGTAATACGGTTTTTACCCTCCACGAAGGAACCAAAGTTTTTGTTTTGGAGACCTTAGACAATTGGAAAAAAATTCAATTGACAGATGGAACCGAGGGTTGGATAGAGAAAACTGCTATTAAGGAAGTGAAGTAGTTTTATCCAGCAATTTTTACGTTGCTGTTAAAAATTTCCACATTAAAATTCACTTTGGCTTTTAATGCACTAAAAACTCTTAGAATGGTTTCAATAGTTACATTTGTTGTATTGTTTTCAAGTTTTGAGATTTGTGCTCTTTGAACTCCAATTAATTTTCCAAGTTCTGCTTGCGTCATATTTCTTTCAAGGCGAACTTTTTTAATTAAATCACCAAGAATCTCCATTTGAAGTTCTTGTTCATAAAGTGTTCTTTTCACAGTTCCAACTTCTCCAATAAATTCGTCTTTTATGCTTTCAAAAGAGAACATTTCTAATTCTTTTTCTTTATTTTTCATTTCTCTTATTTTTAAGTTCAAAGTATCTCAATCTTATGTTTTCTGCTTTTTCTATTTCTTTTTCAGGAGTTTTGCCTGTTTTCTTTATTATTCCGTGAGTTGCCAAAACTAAAGTCTGCTTTGCCTGTACGCTATCGCTCGGGTCAATTTTCTCTGTTTTGTCCCAAAAAGCAAAAATTCTAAAGTAAGTTTTGTTATACAATGTTCTAAATTCCCAAATTTCACCTTTCAATTTTTTGAATAATTCCTTATCATTTTTTATTTTAGATTTGTCAATATTGAAAATTATCTTGTCTCGACTTTTTTCGTCTAATTCAAGTAGAAATTCTCTTGCTTCGGTCAAAAATATTACTTTAAATTTATCCATTCAATCCATCTTGTTTCCATACAAAGATACAAGTATTATTTAAATTGAAATGATTTTTCGTCTTTTAATAAGTGTTTCTTCGGCCATTTCAGAGAAAGATCATTACGAAAACGACAAACCAGCGATTGTTTTTGCCGAAATGGTTTTGGTAAAAAGCGAGCCACAAAGATCAAGTAATACGGTTTTTACCCTCCACGAAGGAACCAAAGTTTTTGTCTTGGAGACCTTAGACAATTGGAAAAAAATTCAATTGACTGATGGCACCGAAGGTTGGATTGAGAAAACTGCTATTAAGGAAGTGAAGTAGTTTGCAGTTTTCAGTCCCAGTTTTCAGACTGAAAACGGCAACTGAAAACTGCCTGCTTATCCTTCAACTCTTCAACCCATTTTCAATCTAAGGATAAAAGAATCTAGTTGTTATTGGAGGATTTTTACAATGTTACAGATAAATTTAATCTCCCTCCAAGTCCAACTTCTACAATTCTTTGCAAAGTTGAAATTCTGACATCTTTTATATTATTCTCAACTTTTGAGATATAAGATTTGTTAGTTCCGCATTTAACTGCAAGTTGTTCTTGAGTTAAACCTTTTTCAATCCTTGCATCATGAACTAATGTGCCTAATTTAAAGCTTTCGTAACCTTCTTCAAATGCAGTTCTTTCAGCAGTTCCAATTTCTCCAAATTGTTCGTTAATAATTTGAGAAAGTGTTTTTATGTCATTATTTGTTTTCATAATATTCCTTTTTAATTTTTAGTGCTTTCACAATTTCCTTTTTTGGAGTTTTTTGAGTTTTTTTCTGAAATCCATTCGCCAATACAACTAATTTTCCTTCGTCAAAAAAGCTAATCCCGATAATTATCGGGACTAAAAATATCACTTCCTTGTTGAACTCTAACTTCATAAAGACCATAGGTTTCCTCAATATGTTTCAAATACGTTTCCGGAACTTGTTGAATTTCTTCAATTAATTTTAAGGTCCAAGCAATTTTCAATTTAACTTTCAGATTTTGCTTTTCTAGAAAATCATCAAAATATGATTTATACGAAATTACTGTTCTATATGTAATTCTGTTTTCCATCATGCAAATTTACATAAGTAGTCTTAATGGACAACTAATTTTTACGAATTATTAGTATCTCTTTTGGTTTACTTTTATAATGCAGTTTATAAACTCCCCTTTCGGGGGTATGTCCCGATTTTTCATGGGCTGTGAGGCTTACTTCTCCTTCAACTCCTCAACCCATTTTTCAATCGAAGGATAAATAAATAGCGCCGATTGTTGAATAGGACGATAAAATATTGACTTGTCTAAAGTTTCTTTTTTGGCAAAAAGATTGTTGAAATTTATCTTTTCGAAAAGATTTAAAAAGATACTCAGGATTAAAACTGTTTTTAACAATCTAAAAAATCCACCGCCAAATTGGTTTATTACACCAAGTTTTGCAAAATTGGCAATACTGGTTAGGAATTTTGCCAAAAGCGAAACAGCCACTACCACGACTAGAAAAGTAATTATAAAAGCTGTAATTTGAATGGTTTTTGGATTCCAATTTACCAATCCAGACAACATTATCCTTGCCAAAAACGAAAATCTTATGGCAATATAAATTCCTAAAATCAAGGAAATTAGCGAAGCCAACTCCACAAAAAGACCGTTTTTTATGCCTTTAAACAAACCCACAACAAGAATAACACCTAAAACAATATCTAAAAAACTCATATAAAAAAGAATAAAGAGAATAGAAAAAAGAGAATAGAATAAAGAACAAAGATAAAAGAATTATGTTGGTATATTTGTGCCAAGAATTTTAGAGTTCAGATTTTAGATTTAAGATTTAAAAAATACACAATCTGCAACCTGCACGCCTGCAATCTGCAATCTAAAATCTGCAATCTAAAATCAAAAATCAAAATGTCCAGAGATATACAACTAAAAGAACGCTGGGAACAGCTGGTCAACCTACTTTCCAATCAATTTTCGCAAGGCGAAGACCTCGATTTGGATGCTATAATTTATTTAATTGGTGTGCAAGAACTTGGAAAAGTGCATCAATCATTTGAGAAAGACGAAAAACTCAACCTGATGCACATCGCCATTTGCCGATTATTGGAACCTTATGGATT
>DMHA01000171.1 GCA_003449615.1 Flavobacterium sp. | reverse complement strand
GTTTTAAATACTTATTCAGAATTAATAAATTCAAATTGGTTTAATTTAGACGAAGTAGAATTACTCAAAGAAGGGATGTCAAAATTATCAAACCATTTATCAGTCAAAGTCAACCAAAAAAGTAAAATTATAAAAATTAAAAATAAACTAAAAATTAAATTAGTTTCTATATTCAAAAAACTTTAAAATAAGTGCAAAATTTTCTAAAAAAAACACTACTAAAACCAAAAATTTCATCTTTAAAAAAATATGAAAATAAATTTTCATGCAATAAAACTACTTTTATAAATGGTTCGACTCTTCGTTTTGATGCTGAAAATAAATTAGAAGACAGAAAATACATTACCATTGGCGAAAAAGGAATTATTAAAGCTAATTTTATTTTTGAAACAAAAAATGGTAAAATTAGTATTGGTAATAATGTACACATAGGAGGGGCTACATTAATTTGCAGAAATAAAATTGAAATACAAGATGATGTAACCATGGCTTGGGGAATTACCATTTATGACCATAACTCACACAGCATTTATTGGGAAGAACGAAAAAATGACAACCACCAATGTTATGAAGACTCTATAAATTATAATGGTAACAATATTGAAAATAAAGATTGGACTCATGTAAAAGATGCCCCAATAATTATAGAATCAAAAGTATGGATTGGATTTGATGTTACTATTTTAAAAGGAGTAACAATAGGTGAGGGTGCAGTTGTTGGTGCAAAAAGTGTTATTGTAAAAGATGTTGAACCATGGACAGTAGTCGCAGGAAATCCAGCAAAAATTATAAAATATTTACCAGAATACTCTAAAAGGGATGTCTAATTTATAGTATCTAAAACATGAATAAAGAAGCGTTTGAAGCATTATTAATCATAAAATTACAAGATCTTTTGTCTTTGATTAAAGAAAAGAAAAGTTCTTTCAGAGAATCTTTGCATTGGTTATACAACTCAAGGGTTTATGATGGGCTAAAAAACGAAGAATTGAAAATGTGGCAAATGAGTACGCACCTTTTGTATGAAATGTTAGAAAACGAAAAAGATGATAACACTCACTAAAACCGAGCAATTTATTACATTCTGCCTAGAATGTTACCGTCAAAAGTACAACTTAGAGGGGTATAAGGTTTTAGAATTATTTGAAAAAAATGAAGTTTTTGATTTTTTAGAGCAAAGTTATGAAGTGTTGCACACCCAAGGAAAGAGATATATTCTATATGAAATCGAGCAGTTTATCAATTCTAAAATTATCGTTTAAATGAATTTATATCATGGTAGTACACACAAGATAGAAAAACCAAAATTGATTGAATCCTTAAGAAATTTAGATTTTGGCAATGGTTTTTATGCCACTACTAGTTTTGACCAAGCATCACGATGGGCGGTATTAAAGAAAAATAGAACAAAAAACGCAAATAATGCTATTGTTTCGATATACAACTGTAGTGAATTATTATTTCAAAATGATAATTACAATATAAAAATATTTGAAAAAGCAAATGAGCTATGGTTGGATTTTGTACTTCAAAATAGAAACGGAAATCCAATTCACCATTTTGATATTATAAAAGGACCTGTTGCCAATGATAATCTTTTCAGTACGATAACATTATATGAGTCAGGTTTATTATCAAAGACAGAGACAATTTTAAGATTAAAACCACACAAATTGTTTGACCAAATATCGTTTCACAGCACAAAAGCATTATTAGGATTAGAATATATAGGTTTTGAGCTTATACAATGACTTAATAGGTTAATAAAAAATGAAAACACTCATCATTGGTTCCAAAGGATTTATTGGCAGTCATGTTTTAAATTATTTTAAAACAATGAACCTTCCAGTCATAGGCTGTGATGTGGTTACGGAATATGACGACAGCGACTATATCCAAATCGATGCTACCAATTCTGATTTTCACGATGTTTTCAAAAACAATGAAATCATCCATTGCATCAATTGTTCTGGTGCTGCCAGCGTGCCATTATCTTTGGAAAACCCTTTGAAAGATTTTAATCTAAACACTTTAAATGTGTTTAAAATCCTTGATGCCATTAGGCAGTATCAACCCAATTGCAGGTTTATCAATCTTTCGAGTGCAGCCATTTATGGCAATCCAGATGAACTTCCCATCAAAGAAAATTCTAATTTCAAACCCGTTTCGCCTTATGGTTTACACAAAATGCAAGCCGAACAAATTTGTTTGGAGTTCTATCAGTTTTATCAAATAAAAACCTGTTCGTTACGCATTTTTTCAGCTTATGGCGAAGGCTTAAAAAAACAATTGCTTTGGGATTTGTTTCAAAAGTTTAAAAATAATGATACTATTGATCTCTTTGGAACTGGCAACGAAACCCGCGATTTTATCTATATTGATGATATTGTGCAAGCAACTGTGTGTTGTTTGCAAAGTGCTGATTTTAAAGGCGAAGCTATCAATATTGCCAATGGCGAAGAATTGTCAATCAAGACAATTGCTAATGTTTTTAATCATGAATTTGGAGCCAATAAAAATATTTTTTTTAATAACCAAACCAAAAAAGGCGACCCGTTGAACTGGAAAGCCGATATTACAACACTTCAAAAATTAGGGTACAAAAAAACAGTTTCAATTGAAACGGGTATAAAAAAATATATAGCATGGGCAAAAGAATTACATTAGGAATTGTTTTTAATTATGATGAAAATTGGATTGGTGGGACGTATTATATCTTAAACATAATAAAAACGCTCCAATTTTTAGAAGATTCAAAAAAACCCAAACTCATTATATTAGGTACTAGAAATGAAGATTTTGATATAATAAAAAATATACAATATCCTTATATTGAATATGTTATTATAAATTTGTTACCGCCAGTTTGGGAAAGAGCTTTAAATAGAGTTTCTAGATTTTTTTTAAAAAAAGAACAGTTTATTGCCAAAAATAATTTTAAGGAAATAGATATTTTGTTTCCTGCAAAATCTAATCCTGTTTTTCGAACCATAAAAAATAAATTATTTTGGATTCCAGATTTTCAAGAAAAATATTTACCTCAATTTTTTACAGAAAAAGAAATAAAAGAAAGATTAGACAATCAGCTCTTAATTTCAAAAGAAAAGCATTTATTATTTAGTAGTTTAATTGCTAAAAATGATTTTGAAACCTATTTTCCGGAGTCAACTATAAAAAAATATGTTTATTGTTTTACTTCAATTTTAGAAAAAAACAATAATTTTCAGGTCGGCGAGGTATTAAAAAAATACAATTTATCAAATGAAAACTATTTTTTTTCTCCCAATCAATTTTGGAAACATAAAAACCAAATTATAATTTTAGAAGCCTTGAAAAAACTCAAGGAAATGGAGCAATTAAATTTTAATGTATATTTTTCTGGTAAAGAAAACGATTATAGATATCCAACCTATTTTGAAGATTTAGTTCATTTTGTTGAGCATAATCAATTGAATGAAAATGTGAAATTTTTGGGATTTATAGATAGAGAAGATCAAATTTGTTTGATGGATAATGCAATGGCAATAATTCAACCCTCACTTTTTGAAGGATGGAGTACCGTTGTTGAAGATGTCAAAGCATTGAACCAGAATTGTATCGTTTCGAATATTGCGGTTCATAAGGAACAATTAGCTCATCAGGGCTATTTTTTTGACCCAAATAATACAGATTCTTTAATAGAACAAATCGTCAAGGTAAAAACAGCACACTCAAAGTCTTTCGATTTTGATTACCAAAAAAAGATTCAAGATAATGCCAACCATTTTTTGAAGATATTGAATTCGATTATTTCAAAGGATTAAATCAGCAAAATAATAGAATTTTCATTTTAAGAAATTTCAAAATAGTTTTAGTTATAATTAAAACTTTTGCTATTTTTGCAAAAAGGTTAAAGTATATTTAAAATGAAAATTCCAAATAACATCATTCAACGGGAGCATTATTTAGATAAAATAATACCTTTTGTTGGTAAAAACTTAATCAAGGTTTTTACAGGTCAAAGGCGTGTTGGAAAAAGTTATTTTTTATTTCAATTAATTTATTTTTTACAGCAAAAAGGCGAAAATTCAATTTTGTATATTAATAAAGAAGATATAGCTTTTTCGTTCATCAAAAATGCAACCGATTTGCATGATTATATCATTGCAAAGAAATCAAAAAAAACAAAAACCTATGTTTTTATTGACGAAATTCAGGATATACTCAATTTTGAAGATGCTTTACGATCATTGTTATTATATGAAGATTTAGATTTATATTGTACAGGAAGTAATGCCAATTTGCTTTCGAGTGATATTGCAGGATATTTAAGCGGAAGGTATATTGAAACCATAATTTATAGTTTAGATTATTCTGAGTTTATTCAATTTCACAAACTTGAGGATTCCTCTAGTACTTTAGAATTATTTTTAAAATATGGTGGACTACCTTATTTAAAAAATCTAGATTTAACAGATGAAATAGTATTTGAATATCTAAAAAACATCTATAACACAATTGTTTACAGAGATATTATCAATAGATATAAAGTTAGAAACACATTATTTCTTGAACAGTTGGTTCTTTTTTTGTCAGGAAATACAGGAAGCATTTTTTCATCCAAAAAAATCAGTGATTTTTTAAAATCACAAAAAATCAATATTCCTACAAGTCAAGTACAACTCTATATTAGTTATTTAGTTAATGCGTTTTTAGTTCACAAAGTAGCCAGATACGATATTGTTGGGAAAAGAATTTTTGAAATTGGAGAAAAATATTATTTTGAAAATTTAGGAATAAGAAATAGCATTTGGGGTTACAGAGTTGAAGACAAAGGAAAAATTTTGGAAAATGTAATTTACAATCATTTGTTGTATAAAGGATATAAAGTAAATATAGGCGTTTTAGGAGCAAATGAAATAGATTTTGTGTGTGAAAAAAATGGAGAAAAATTATATATCCAAGTAGCGTTATCGCTATTTGAAACCCAAACGATAGAAAGAGAATTTGGAAACTTACTCAAGATAAAGGATAATTATAATAAAATTGTAATTACTTTAGATACATTCAATGGGAACACCTACAATGGGATAGAAACAATGGATTTAAAACAATTTTTGCTTTCGTGATATTTAAATTGAAAAAATCGAATGAATCTAAAGAATTGAATGAATCCAAATATATAAAGCTTAAACAACTCAAAACAACTTTAAACAACTTTACAACTTGATTAAATAATCAATTGTCTTTATTATATCTAAATACATATAATTTTGCTTAAAAACTTAATTTTATATTTAATTGCATATAATTAAAATATTTTTAATACTTTTATATCCAAAAGCATATAGTATGGATTCAATTGCAGATTTTATAAAAAAGAAACGCAAACAAGCCGGACTAACCCAAGAAGAATTTGCCAAGAAAGCAGGTGTCGCATTAACGGTTATTAGAAAAATAGAACAAGGCAAAGATAACTTGAGCCTATCTAAAGTGAACCAAGTGCTCAAAATGTTTGGTCATGTATTAACACCAACGACTGAAAAATAACATGAGACAAGCAGTAATAAAATATAACGATTCAATAGCTGGAATGCTTCGAGAATTAGATAATGGTGAATATGAATTTGAATATAGTCCAAGCTATATTAAAAATTATCCAGATGCTTTTATAACTTTTAATATGCCGGTGAGTCATAGACCCTTTAGAAGAAAAAACATATTTCCTTTTTTTGATGGTCTAATTCCAGAGGGTTGGTTGCTAAACATAGCAGCTGAAAGTTGGAAAATAAATAAAAATGATCGAATGGGGCTTTTGTTAGCCTGCTGTCAAAACTCAATTGGAGCAGTTAGTGTTCATCCTGTTAAATAAAATCAAGATGCGTAAATGTTTGTTTTGTTATGAAGAATTAGAGGTTGAAAACAATGGCGATTACCATATTAAATGTAATAAGATTTTCTTTGATTCGGCAGTAGCTCCTACACTACCATATCGTTTAGAAGATATGGCAGAACTCGCTAAACAAGCTGTTCAATTATCAATAACCGTTCCTGGTGTACAACCAAAATTATCCCTGAGTTGGATTAAATCGCTATTAGAAGATGGACTTGTAGGAAGGTTAACAATTATGAATGCTTTAGATGGAAACTATATCCTTAAACCTCAAAATTCAGAATTTAAACAAATGCCAGAAAATGAGCATTTATCAATGAAATTAGCCGAATTATTCAAAATTGATGTGGTTCCATCTAATTTGATTCGCCTTGCTTCAGGAGAGTTGTGTTATATCACAAAGCGGATAGACCGTCCAAATCCAAATTCTAAAATTCACATGATAGATTTTCTTCAAATTCTAGAATTAGAGGATAAATACAAAGGAAGCATGGAGTTGGTCGGAAAAACTGTTGGCGAATTATCGGTAAACACCTTATTGGACAAATTGCGTTTTTTTGAAATGGCAGTATTCAATTTTATTATTGGAAATAACGATATGCATCTTAAAAATTTTTCAATGTTTTTATCAAAAGAGGGTTGGGTGCTTTCGCCAGCTTATGATTTATTGAATGTAAAAATCATTTTACCACAAGATGATGATGATACTGCATTATTTTTAGGTGGAAAAAAGAAAAATTTCAATAAAACCTATTTTGATAGATATGGTAAAGCTTTGGGATTAAATGAAAAACAAACCAACTATGTTTATAAGAAATTAGCAAATTGGCTTCCCAAAGCGATAGAATTAATTAAAATGTCATTCTTAAGTGATGAAAAAAAAACAGAATACATTGAGCTGATTACACTAAGATCTAATTTATTTTTACCTATAATAACTTCAAAATCTAAGTTTTAATTTAAAACTATCAATGCGTTGATATAAATTCACATAAAAAGCATCAATACATTGATGTTTTTGCGTAAATTTGTAAAAAAATAATACTTTGGAAAAATTAGTCAGTCAGTTTTATGCAAAATACGCTCTAGTACAAACCCAGCAAGTGCGCGATTTTATGCATACCATAGACTGGAACAATCGATTTATAGGTATTAAAGGAAGTCGAGGCGTTGGAAAAACAACACTCTTGTTACAATACATTCGATTACATTTTGAACCTAATAATAGTGTTTTGTACATTAGTTTAGATCATTTGTATTTTCAAGAAAACACACTTTATGATTTAGTTCATGATTTTTATATCAAAGGAGGCTTATTTATTGCTGTCGATGAAGTGCATAAATATCCCAACTGGGCAATCGAAATAAAAAATATTTATGACGATATGCCCAACTTACGACTTGTTTTTACAGGTTCTTCTTTACTACATATTCAGCAAGCCAAAGCTGATTTGAGCAGGCGTGTAGTTGTATATACCATGCCAGGTTTGTCGTTTAGAGAATTCATTCAGTTTGAAACTCAAATACAATTAGACAACTATACCTTAAAAGAAATTGTTGAAAATGCTACAAATATTAGCATGGCTATTACTCAAAAAGTGAAACCCTTGCAGTATTTTGAAAATTACTTAAATTATGGCTATTATCCATTTTATATAGAAAATAAAAATTCGTTTCATCAAAAATTAAGCGAAGTGATTCTCACGGTTTTAGAAGTTGATATTCCACAATATGCTGCAATTCCAGTCTCAAACAGTGTTTTATTGAAGAAATTATTGGCAGTAATCAGTAATTCAGTTCCTTTTAAACCCAATATGAACGCCATTAGCGAACGCACAGGAATTAGCCTTAACACTATGAAAAATTATTTGAAATTATTGAACGATGTCGAGCTTTTACATCTATTGTATGTTGAAGAAAAAGGCATCAATAGTATTGGTAAACCCGAAAAAATTTTTTTAAACAACACCAATTTAATGTATAATTTAGGGATAGATACAAATATAGGGAATGTTAGAGAAACTTTTTTTCTAAATCAAGTACACAATAAATATAATGTTTTTGCTTCTAAAACAGTTGACTTTAAAGTTGATGCTTTATATGAATTTGAATTAGGAGGAAAAAATAAAAAAAATCAACAAATTAATGAATTAAAAAATGCTTATGTAGTAAAAGACAATATTGAAATAGGAACCGACAAAACAATTCCTTTGTGGTTATTCGGGTTTTTGTATTGATAGTTAGCTTTTGTAGATACAAACGAAGAGAATGGTAATTATATATGAGAAGTGATTTAAACTTTTTCCATTTGCTAAAAAATTTGTCTTTTGCATCCACTTTTTGCCTTTTTTTCATTCCGTAGCCCAGCTTGCAACTTAAAAAACACTTCAATTGGCTACAAAATCCTAAATTTTCGCTAAAATGCAAAAAGTTTAAATCACTAAAAAGAGCCAAAAAAAAATTTTAACCAGTTCTTTTTTCACCTGCTACAAAAAAAGGCTGGAATTATGGATTTTGAGGCTGTGTCTCAAGCTCCGATTGTGAAAGAAACAAGCAGGTTGCAACCCTTTGTTGTAAAAGCGAAGCTCAACCCCACGTTTTTTGAGCCTTCGGCTCAAATAACGAAAACAAAAAACCACCTTGCTATTTTTTTGTAATAAGCAAAGGTGGTTTTTTTTGATTAATTATTAAAAAACCAAAAATAATTAAAGTGCTATTCTTTTGGCTTGTCGTCTTTTGGTTTGTCATTTATTGGACGGTCGTCTTTTGGTAAGCCAAAGTCTGCATAGAACGACAAATTATAAAACATCCATTTGCCTGCAAAATTATACATTGTAATGTCGAGCAAAATGGGTCTTTGTTTGTAGTACATCAAATACTTGTACTGAACCATTTTTTTTGAGTGTGCTTTTTCCTCTAATTTTTCGTATGAACCATATTCTCCACTTACCTCAATTGCTTTGACTAGATTGTCTGAAAACTTGTCTAAATTTTCTTTGTTGTTGGTATAAGATGTTGGGTTTGATTTAAATAAATTTTGCAAAGCCTCTTTTGGTTTAGAGGGTATGTTTTTAATTGTTTGAAGCACCAAAGCCTCAGGCTCTTGGTTTTGACCAAACGAAAAACCAAAGCTTAGAATGATTAATAGTAGGCTTAATTTTTTTTTCATAATGGGTATTTTTTATTTGATTATTTAATGTTAATTTTTTACCTCAATTTGGTTTTTAACGCTTTTTTTAAAAAAAACCGACCTTTTAGGTCGGTTTTTTTTAAAAGCCTTAAAAATTGTATCCAGAATAAACGATTAGTTAATCCTCATACACAGCAGATTACATACCCAAATACACAAACGCATTGGCTTTTAGGGTAGCAGGTTGAATATTTATATCTACTTGAGTATCTGGATTGACATTAACGGTTTCGAATGTGTGTTTGTGAGTCTGAGTTTCTTGATTTGTCGTAAAACCATGTGTATGGATACTACCATCAGCAGTGGTAGTGTCAGTAATTAAAACATTAGACATAAAATCATCACCACCATTTTGACCTTGTGCATTTTGGTTTGCTCTAAGATATGTATGAGTATGAGATCCATCATTATTCGTCGTTCCAGTATGCGTATGTTTAGCATTGTTATCACCTGTTGTTCCAGTCAATGTAAAATTTGGCAGTTGGTTTCGATTAAGTGTAATTTTGTTGAGTGCATTACCGCTATCATCTCCCAAAGATCCAGCAGTTACCTGAGACAGATATTTGTCGGTAGCATTGGGCAGATTACCAGAAAACCCAAGACTATTGGCGTTAGTAATTGCCGTTGCAGTTAAACCATGTGTACTATAGTCTAACCCATCCATTTTATACCAGCCACTGTGGTCAGTAGAAAGCATGGCGTACTTTACATCGCCTATGGCATATATTGCAAAATTATTGGCAATGATATCGCCATTGGCATCGGTACCTAAAGACAAGGCACTTGTCATGTTTTGCAATCTCACACCCGAACCTGCACCACCACTCACCTGCAATTTGTTTGCTGGTGCATTGGTGCCAATGCCCACATTGCCATTTGAACTTAAAATACGCATCGCTTCGGTATTATTGGTTTTAATAATAATGTCTTGAGCAGAAGTGGTGCCAAAAAACTCGACATTAGGATCATTGATGGCATTACCGACTGTAAGCCATTGTTGTGCGTACGACATAGAGGTTAATCCCCAAATTGCTATTATTGTTAGTATTGATTTCATAATATTTTAATTTTATTGTTTTTTTATCTATTATTTTTTTATTTAATCTTAATTTATATTGGATAATCCTTTAGAGAAATATTTGTCATGAAAAAGATAATCATTTACTCTAAAATTCTTGACTCCTCACATTTGATTTAGTCTCCTATTTAAAGCCCCATATACATAAACACATTCAGTTTCAAAGTTCGTGGTTGAATGTTGATTGCTAGTGGAGCCACCCCCGTACCATTGAATGGACTAGTAGTTGTAATTGAATGCTGGTGAACCTCAGTTTCTTGAAGTGTGGTAAAATCATGTGTATGGGCACCAGTACCATCACCAGTACCAGGGGTAGTGCCAGCTGTTACTAACGGGTTCCCCAATTTAAAAATAAAATCATCAGGACCATTTTGTCCTCTTATACTAATGTTTTGCCTAGAATAAGTATGAGTATGACTTCCTTCACCAATATTCGTCGTTCCAGTATGCGTATGTTTAACATCGTTATCACCTGTTGTTCCAGTCAATGTAAAATTTGGCAGTTGGTTTCGAACAAGTGTAATTTGGTTGCTACCGCTTACTGATCCCACAAAACCAGCACTTACCTGAGATAGATATTTGTCTCTTGCGTCTGGTATTGGAGCATTCTCACCAATTGAAAGCAAATTGCTAAATTGAAGTTGTTGTGTTGCTGTAAATGTATTAACAAGTCTGGCATCTAACATTATCCAACCTCTATGGTCGCTGGATTGAAAAGAATATTTTATGCTACCTATGGCAAATATCGGTAGGGTTACTTGAACAATATCACCATTTGCATCTGTACCAATAAGTTGAGCGTTTACTAATCCAGTTCTCAAACCGCTTTGTCCTGCACCTCCCGAAACAATGTGTAGCCTATTTGCTGGTGTGGTAGTTCCAATCCCAACATTTTGCAATGCGTCAAAACGCAATCTTTCTGTATTATTTGTACGCAATGCTAAAGGCTGTGCATTAGTTGTACCTAGAAAATGTAATGTCGCAGTAACAAATGAAGACCCCAATTTCCAGTGAGGATCATATGTGCCTATAGAAAGTGCATTCCATTTGGTACCATCATTATAATATAAACCAGGCAATACATCACTCAGTGAAGAGGTGTTGTAAACAAACATACCAGTAGTATGTGCACCAATAGTAGTATTGTCTGTGGTGGAGGTAAGTGGCACAAGGTTTAGTACAAATCCCTTGTTTACAGAATTAAGTGTTAGATCGGCAAGAGGGTTTGGTGCACCCCCAATTCCTACAGATCCAGTAGCGGCAACTCTTGCTCTTTCGGTATTGTCTGTTTTTACTACAAAATCTTGGGCGTCGGTTGTTCCAATAAAGTTTGTGGCGGGTGTGGTGTCAGAGTTCCCAGTTTTCAACCAACTGTCGCTACCTGAAGACAATTGCCAGTTGGTTCCATCAAAATAGTAATACCCAATTTGGGTTACTTTGGCTCGCGAGTTCGATACATCTCCACCAGTTACATCGGTTACATATATAATGGCACCGTTTTGGGCGGCAGTATATGCGGCGTCTTTGGCAGTAAGCTCGGCACGAGTCATTCTTGGGGCAATAAATCCATCAGCTACTGCGGCATCAGCTGCTTTTCCCACAACATCCAGTGTGGCTTGAGGGAGTGTTGTACCTATTCCTACTTGAGAGAAAGCGACTGTTGTTAGCATTAATGCTAAAAATAATAGTTTTTTCATTTGTCTATTGTCTATTGTTTATTGTTTATTGATTATTGTTTATGGTTTATTGTTTATTATTTTTTCGAAGTAAGAGGTACGAGAAATACCTTATTTTCAATTTTTCGCTATTTTGATTGGTGGAGCATTGGGCCAAATACTATTTGTAAGAGTAATAGCATTGGCAAAAAAGGTGTTGTCTGCAAACTGGCAGATGCTGTTTTTTTCTATCAGTATAGTTACTGAATCTAAAATTGTAGAAAAATAGTTATTGGAAGTTGGTTTGTCTTTTGTATGGTTTTCAGTTGGAGTGTTTACAAGCAAGGCAAACGCATTGTGGTTTAGAAGACCTAACCAATTACCAGGTTGAGAATTCCAGGGTAAAGCGGATATTTTTAAAGCTTCGGTTTTTGCTTGTTGTTTTTTTGGATGGGCAACAGTGGCAATGCTTTTTGTTGGGCGTTGTGTTTTTTGAAAATTAACCTTGGTTTGAAAATTATTTGGAGCCCAAGGTTCATCACTATTAATGGTGTTGTTTTCAACAACAAAAAAAGTACCTCTTTCAGACGTTATTGATTTGGCATCGTTGGTTGTGACTACTATTGATTCTAAACCATGTATTACAGTTCCTGTTGTAACAAATAGATAATTATTTGAAGTTTTGTTTTGGATATTGCTTGTAATAATTGGTAATTTTAAGTTTTCTAAACCGTGTATTATAGTTCTCTCTGCCACAAACAAGGTGTCTTTATTGAGATTATTAGTGGCAAATAGTTGCAAAAATCCACCCAAAAACACAGCTAAAGTGCCAAGGGATAGAGAAGTAACCTTAATGAAATTAGGTATTCGCATCTAATACTGTTGTTATTAAATAGGTAATATACCGTGTTGCTGTTTTAAATATTAACAAACCAAGACTTTGCAATAATTGTGCAAATATAGTCAATTAATTATTATAACTTTTGCATTTTTTGTGATTTTTTGGTAAATTCTTTTTTGTGAGATGCTATTATTTTTCTTAGTGTAACTTTGTGCAAATACTTGGTGTAACTTTGTGTAATAGCTATTACACAAAAAACACAAAGAAAACACAAAGAAAACACAAATTCAATATGGATTATACAGTAGAAAATGAGTTATCAAAGATTATTCTTGGTTGTGCCATAGAAGTTCACAAACAACTAGGTGTCAAGTTTAACATGGTTGTTGGTAATTTGACTTGCATAATATTTTTCAAATTTAGGATTTTATTTTAAATACAATTTATTTAACTTTAAATATTTTGGGCTTCAATGTTATGTCACTTTTCTGATTTTTTTTCTACCCTTTTTTTTGTATTTGAAAATACAAAATTAATAATAGCACCCCAAATAAATAATTTTCAAAAAAATATAAATCAAATGGTTATCTTATCAAGTCTATATGGACAAACTAGCAATAATTATTTTCAATATGTGAATATAGATGCATATTGCAAAGAAAACAACATAAAATTTATTGCTCCAATGTTTGAATTGAAGTATGCAAAAAAATTTCCAAATTTTACTAAGAAATCAGGCTTACTAATTCAATTACTATATAAGAATAGAATTACAAGGGGCGTTATTAATAGGATTTTAAAAAAAATCACATATAAATTAGACACAATTGAAAATGTACCTTATTTTAAAGAAAAATTAATAAATAGGAATATATGTTTTGTATCTGGATGGTACTTTAGCAGCCCTAAAGAATTAAGTTTAAATAGACTTTATTACAAGAATCAATTTCAACCGCTAAATAGCATTTTAGAAAAAAAAAGTAAATATTTTGATTTAGATTTTGATGGAATTACTTTGGGCGTGCACATTCGAAGAGGTGATTACAAAGAGTTTTTAGACGGTAAATATTATTATGAGAATGATGTTTATATAAAATTTATTGAGAAATTCATTGAAATATCGCAATACAACATTAATATTTTAATATTTTCAAATGAAAAAATTGAGGAGGAAGTATTTAGCAGATTTGAAAATTTGAAAATATCAAAAGAAAATGTCGACACAGATCATTATTTAATGTCTGAATGTAATTATCTTATTGGTCCCCCATCTACCTTTACTATGTGGGCCTCCTATATAGGAAAACCAAAATGTTTTCAAATTGTAAACCCAGATGGACAGTTAAATTTAGAAAAATTCATAAAATATTAAATTGGACGAATTATTTATAAACTATTACTTAGTTGAATGAAATCAATACAAAAACGTTGATTAAAATAAAGCTTGGTTCAATAATTTAAAGACAATTACGGATGAATGTGGAGTGCGATGGGCAATATTTTATTCCAGATTAATTCTTTTTTTGAGGTGCTATTTTTTCTTAGTGTAACTTTGTGTAATAGCTATTACACAAAAAACACAAAGAAATCACACAAAAAACACAAATTCATTATTGATAATACAGTAGAAAATGAATTATCAAAAAATGGTATAATATAGAGTGATAAATTAAAAATAGCACCTCAAAAAAAGAATTAACCTTATTTCAGATTATGGCGTACTGTTAAATGTGAAAATGTATATTTGCAAACCTGTACGGATGGAGTTATAATAAGATGAAATGTCTATGACAATCGTAATTGACACAAAGAGATATTATTATAGGCGTTTGCTTCGCCAGTTTACTTCTTTCTGGAGTTATGACCGATGAAAAACAATTATAAACCGATGAAAAAAATATCGATAATTACAATAAACTATAACAACTACAAGGGTTTAGTAGATACTGCAAATAGC
>DMHA01000428.1:9174-14051 GCA_003449615.1 Flavobacterium sp. | reverse complement strand
CGGTGCATTCCTGTGTCGAGTTTGAGGTGAACGGGGAAGTGTTTTAGTTTTCGTTTTTCGGCAATTTCTAGGAAGGCATTCAAGCCTTTTAAACTGTAAATTTCTGGCTCCAATTTATATTGAATTATAGAAGAAAAACTCGTGGTTTCAGGGTTTAAAACCATTATTGGCAATGAAATTCCAGCATTTTTCAACGCAATTCCTTCATCGGCGAAAGCCACGCCCAAATAATCTACTTTATGATGTTCGAGCAATTTGGCAATTTCGAATCCACCGCTTCCATAACCAAAAGCTTTGACCATAACCATCATTTTGGTGGTTGGTTTTAGTTTCGATTTATAGAAACTCAGGTTGTGACTAATGGAATTTAGGTTAATTTCTAAAACCGTTTCGTGTGTTTTTTCTTCTAATGCGGCAACGATTTCTTCAAATTGAAAATGTCTTGCCCCTTTTATCAGGATGGTTTCATTGATGAAATTCAAATAGTTTAAATTTAGAAAAAAGTCGGCCGTATTTTTGAAAGTGATACAATTTTTGAATTTGTGTTTGAATCTCGAAATGGTCTCGCCAATGCCTATAACCCGATTGATATTATTGGAAGTTATCAATTGACCCACTTTAGAATACAATTGTTCATCGGACAATCCGCTCTGAAAAATATCCGACAAAATCAGTGTTTTATTTTTGTATTGGGTTTGACTTTCTAAAAAATCAAGGGCTATTTTCAACGACTGAAAATCCGAACTATAACTGTCGTCAATAATGGTGCAGTTATTAATTCCGTTCTTCACTTTCAAACGCATTTCAATGGGATACAACATTTGCATCCTGTTTTGAATTGTTTTAATGTCATATTCGAGATACAATAAAACCATCAAACACGAAATGGCATTTTCTATTGAAGCCTCATCTTGGAAAGGAATTTGAATTTCGAAATTAGCCTTTCCATTCCGAATTTTCAAAACCGTTTGGTCTAGAATTTCTTTTTTGGAAATAAATACATCGGCAGTTTCGTCGTAGAAACTCCAGGAAAATTCCTCACCATGGTCCTCTCCAAAGGATTGGTTCGTTCCTCGCAATGACAGGGAGTCAAAACGGGATAAAACACTATCAACCAATTTGTTTTTTTGATAAATTATGAGTTTCGAATGTTTGAAAAGTTTTAGTTTTTCGGCGATTTTATGCTCTAAATTTTCAAAACCTTCATCGTGTGCCGAGCCAATATTGGTAATGATTCCGATGGTTGGTTTGATAATCAATTCCAGTTTTTCCATCTCGTTTATTGTCGAAATTCCAGCCTCAAAAATTCCCAAATTATGATGCTCGTTTATGGCAATTACCGATAATGGAACACCCACTTGCGAATTGTAGCTTTTGGGACTTCGGATGATGTTGAAATCGGGACTCAACAGAAAGTTCAACCATTCTTTGACGATGGTTTTTCCGTTGCTTCCTGTCAATCCAAAAACAGGAAATTTGAAAAGACTGCGATGATGGGCTGCAAACTTTTGCAAAGCATCCAAGGTGTTTTCTACAACCAAAAAAGTGACTTTATTGGCTAATTCTTCTGGAATGTGGGTAACAACAAAGTTTTGAACACCTTTTTCGATTAAGCTCGAAATGTAAATATGGGCATCGTTATTGGGACCAACCAAGGCAAAAAACAAAGTGTTTTTATTGTTTTGCAAAGAACGACTGTCGATGGAAATGTTGTCGATAATCGTGTTGCTTTTTCCAAACTTTTTGGCGTGGAGAATTTTTTCGATGTTTGGGATGGATAAAGTCATTTGGGTTTGAATAGTGAAAAATTAAAAGATTCGAATAGGTTTTTCTAATAAATAATTAATCCCATTTTTCAATTTCTTTTAATAAATCTTTTGATTCTGTTAGCCTCCCATTTATTGAATCTTCCATAGATTGGTCTATTCTACTATTAAACTCTTCCATTGTCATTGGTAGAAATTCTTTGTCAAAATTCTTTTTCTTTTCTTTTTTTAGAAAATTTTCTAAACGTGAAATGGCTTCTTCGTTTTCGATAGAAAGAAATTCTTGAACAAATGCTATTTTTCTGGTTTGTAAATCCATTGCTGTTAGTTTTACATCAAAGTTAAAAAAATAGAAATGGAATAGTGCTTGTTTTAGAATTTTATTGAAGCTAAAAATTCTGTGGGAGTTAGAAAGGGAATTTCTGAGTTTTTGAAGTCTTTAGAATCTCTTGTAATAATATAATCGCAATTGTTTTTTAAGGCACAATAGTGTTGAACCGCGTCTTCAAAATCATTGAAGTTTGAATATAAAGCTTTGTCAATTTCTGTTTCAGAAACACTCAATACATCAAAAAGGACTCGCACTTTTTTAAGACTTTCTAAAACATATTTTTTATCTGTGAACTTGCAAGCAATGTAATTTACATTGACAAATGTAACAGACGAAAAGCAAAGTGTGAAGTTTTTGTTTTCGGCAATGGTTACTATTTCGGCAATATTATCAAAAAAGGGTTCGCGTTTTAGGATTAAATCCAAAACAACATTAGCATCTAGAAACAGTTTCATACGCCGTATTTTTCACATAATATTTCTTGAATTTCTTTTTTGTAATCAAAATCTTCGGGTAGATTTACGCCATCAATCCCAATACTTTTAACAAATTCAGATATTCTAATTTCACCTTTTGTTTCTTTTTTTTCTGTCGAAGTAACGGCTTTAAAATAATTTTCCACCATAAATGACAAGCTGTGTTTATGCTCAGCAGCATAAATTTTTGCTTTTTCGATGACGTTTTTATCTAATTTTAAAGTGAGTTTAGTGTCCATAATATATTAATCTTGATTTGTACGTACAAATATAAAAAATAAAACCGTACAAAAAATAAAATTAGTTTTTTTCTAACAATCCTGTTAAAATAAGACTTTTTTTAGTGTTTTTTAGGAATTAAAAATAATACTTTTTTTAGCTTTTTTAAATCTATAATTCAAAAATAAATTTAAAGCATAAGTTATTATAATTTACGATAATTTCCTTCTACAATTCTTATATTTGGGGTTCTTAAAAAACCTTTAAATATGGACTTTATATATCAGGATCCTTATCCCATTTTAAAAGACGATACTCAATACCGCAAAATCACTTCCGATTTTGTAAAAACCGAAAAACTTAGCGACAGAGAAATCTTGACTGTTGATCCCAAAGGACTGGAATTGTTGGCCCAAGAAGCCTTGAAAGATGTTTCTTTTATGTTGCGGACAGCACATTTAGAAAAATTAAGAGCCATACTCGACGATCCTGAGGCGACCGACAATGACCGTTTTGTGGCATATAATTTATTGCAAAACGCAGTGGTGGCCATTGATGGCGAATTGCCTTCTTGTCAAGATACCGGAACGGCTATTGTGATGGCCAAAAAAGGCGAAAATGTATATACTGGAGTCGATGATGCCGAATGGCTTTCGAAAGGAATTTTCAATACCTATCAAGAAAGAAATCTTCGGTATTCTCAAATTGTGCCTATTAGTATGTTCGAGGAGAAAAATTCAGGTTCAAATCTTCCAGCTCAAATTGATATTTATGCCAAAAAAGGAGCTTCTTATGAGTTCTTATTTTTAGCAAAAGGCGGAGGTTCTGCCAATAAAACCTATTTGTACCAACAAACGAAATCATTGTTGAATGAAAAATCTATGGATGCTTTCATTCGTGCCAAAATAATGGATTTGGGAACTTCAGCTTGTCCGCCCTATCACTTGGCTTTAGTAATTGGGGGAACTTCGGCTGAAGCGAATTTGTCTGTGGTTAAAAAGGCATCTGCGGGATATTTTGACCATTTGCCAACATCCGGGAATATGGCAGGTCAGGCTTTCCGTGATTTGGAATGGGAAAAAAGAGTCCAATTGATTTGTCAACAAAGTGCTATTGGAGCGCAATTTGGCGGAAAATATTTCACACACGATGTTCGGGTAATTCGTTTGCCTCGTCACGCTGCTTCTTGCCCAGTTGGATTGGGCGTTTCCTGTTCGGCAGACAGAAATATAAAAGGGAAAATTACCAAAGACGGTATTTTTGTAGAACAATTAGAAGTAAATCCAAAACGATTGTTGCCAGAAACGCCACCACATTTGGAGCCAGCAGTAGAAATTGATTTGAACCAACCAATGGCTGATATTCTAAAAAAATTGTCGCAATATCCAATAAAAACCCGTTTGAAACTCAACGGTACTTTAATAGTTGCTCGTGATATTGCCCACGCAAAAATCAAGGAATTATTGGATGCTGAAAAACCAATGCCTGAATATTTCAAAAACCATCCAATCTATTATGCTGGTCCAGCAAAAACGCCAGAAGGAATGCCATCGGGAAGTTTTGGACCGACAACGGCAGGTAGAATGGATGTTTATGTGGAAGAGTTCCAAAAAAATGGTGGAAGTATGGTTATGCTTGCCAAAGGAAATAGAACCACAGCAGTGAAAGAAGCTTGTAAAAAATACGGTGGATTCTATTTGGGTTCCATTGGAGGGCCAGCGGCTATTTTGGCTAAGGAAAATATCCTTTCGGTTGAGGTAGTCGATTTTGAAGAATTGGGAATGGAAGCAGTGCGTAAAATTACGGTTAAAGATTTTCCTGCTTTTATAATTACTGACGATAAAGGAAATGATTTCTTTGAGAATTTGTAAAGTTTAACATTTCAATACTTAATAACAGTTTTTAAAAATTCTATTTTTTAATGTCCCATTTTCGCAAGTCGGTATCATAATAATTGATGTCGTCTGGAAACTCTATAAAAAATTCTCCTTTTGAATTTTTTGTATAAAACTTACTAAGGTCATTGCCGTCAATATAATTTTCAAATAGTAATTTTGACTTTGATTTTAACTCTGGGATTTCCAT
>DMHA01000428.1:0-9080 GCA_003449615.1 Flavobacterium sp. | reverse complement strand
AATAAGTGATGTTTCCGTTTGTCTTATACCCGTTATCATTGGCTTTTACTATTCTAAAAAAAACTCTCAGATTTAAGGATTCAGCTTTTCGCTCCAGATCCATTACAGATGCTTCTTCACTACTATGATTCGGCTGACTTCTGTATAAAGGCTATTTTTCGCCTGTTCGCTCGGTCTAACCTCCGCTCCTCTATACAAGACCTCCTACGGTAAACTCATATCTCTTTCCATGTAATAGACATTATTTAATACCTCTGTTTACGTCCAACTATGGGGCTTTGCTGTCTAATACCCACTAACCCACAGTTAAGCCTTGTATTATGTTTACTCAATTTATTGTTTAAAATTGGTTTTCGTGATTTCCGCTTCGCTACAATTCTGTCCGTTCAATCACAGTTTTGCCTCCCAGCTTCCTTCGAATTTGAAGTCGTCCTCAACACCCTTGCTCTTGGCTAACGATTCCCATTGGCAGACTCGTTCGGGATTTTGTACCCTATAGATATATGGTATGCGTAGCGCACAGAAAAAAAAGCCGTCTCAAAAAAATTGAGACGGCTTTTAAATTAAAGAATTGTCTTGTCCTACAAACCAGTAGTCCAACCAGTAGCCCAACTTGGTTTTGCAGCACTATTACCAGCTCCAGTATTATTTCCTTGTGTAATATATGTTGTGTTTGTGCCTGAATATTCTGAATTTGTTGTAACATTAACAAATTGAATAGGATTGAAAGTTACAAACCCATTTGTGATATTGTCATTAGCGGGTGTATCAGTAGAAGAAATTTTAATTCCTTTTGTAAAACCATCTACATAAATATTTTGACAATTCCATTTTCCTCCACCTTCTTTAACATACATTGCATGTTCAGAAGCTGTACCTGTACCTTTAACAATTGAAATGTTTTTCAAAGTAGCATTTGTTACAGGAGTAGCAGCCCCATTATCTCCATTGTTTGAACCTTCAATACCAGCTTTTGCAGTATTTTTAATATACCAATATTCACCAGTTCCTGCCCATCCATCAGCAAAATCAATTGCATCATCTTCGCTATCTAATGAAACTAAATATTTTCCATTAACAGTTCCACCAAAAAACTCAATTCCATCATCTCCATTTTTATAAGCCTGAACATATTCTACTGTAGTTCCAGATCCTACCCCAAATAATGATAATCCGTTGAATTCTTTAGATGAGTTATAAGCATATCCTGAATATTCTATTCTAAGGTATTGTATAACACCTGAATTATCAGTAGCATCTTTACCACCATAAGTCAACTCAGAAACTTCAGCAGATGCAGTTTGTCCCGTAGATCCACCTTTGTTTGTGTCTGCTTTTCCGCAAATTACTAATCCACCCCAATCACTTGAAGCAGGAACTGCTTTATTAGATGTCATAATAACAGGATTTGTTGATGTTCCGTTAATAAAGATTTGACCTCCTTGAGCAACAGCAATATATCTTACACCTTTTGTATCTCCTGGTAAAACTTCAGTTGCTTTGATAACTGTTCCTGCAGGAATAGTCAATTTTGCACCAGATTTAACAATAAAAGGCCCATTTAATAAATAAACCTTTGATGGGTCTAAAGTTGCGTTTTTGCCACTTTCTAAAGTGCCTCTAAAGTCACTTGGGTCAATTGATACAGAATTGTCATTGTTTGAATCATCGTTATTACAAGAAGTAAACGTTAATGTTGCAATTGCAATCATCGATAAAATTAATTTTTTCATTTTTTTTTAATTTATTGTTTCTAATATTTAAGTTGCAAATTTAAAATATGTTTTTTTTTAGAACTCAACTCTATAGTTATTAAAATATTAAATCTATGTAAACAAAACTTCTAAATACTTTTACTAGAAATTATAAGTTAACGAGAATTTAAAATTTATACCTTTCTTGTATGATTCTACAATAACGTTTTGTGTTTCTTGAACTCTTTCAACTTTGGGATCTAATATGTTTTTTACAGTCAAACCCAACGCTATATTATTACTAACTTTAGATTTTAGAATAAAATCTAAAGTGCCAACAGCTTTGTCAACTATATTTCCTCTTGCATTTGATCCAATTGCATAAACTCTATCTGAAAAATAATTATAAGTAACAGTAGCAAGTACATCTCTATTATTTGAAAATGATTTGAAATAACTTAAATCCCCATTTAATAACAAATCAGATGCTCCTGTTAAACTTCCTTCTTCATCTGTAAAAAACACATTTAAATCGGTTTCGTCATTAACTTTCTGACTGCTAAAATCTTGATTGTTATACATATATGACGCATTAAAACCAGCTGATAAAGACTCTTTATTTTCTGAATCATTTTCAAAAATCATTTTTTTAATTTCAAATTCGCCTCCAATTACTATTGCTTTTTCTCCTGTATTTACATAAGAAATATCATTTGTAGCCGATGCAATCGTTACTTCATTGATTGGGTTTTGAATGTATTTTCCAAAAGCTGTAACAGAAACTACTTCATTTTTATCAGGAAAATATTCCCACTTAATATCTGTATTATAATCGGTTGATGCGTATAATTTAGGATTTCCAAAAAATATTTCAGTAGCATCTTCAAATTGGAATGGTGCTCTTTCCTTAAATTGAGGTAAGGTATAGGTTTTGCTTGCAGCAAATTTTAAATTTTGCTTTTCATTTAATGCATATTTGATAGAAGTGCTAGGCATTACTTCAATATTATCTAAAGTGTTTTCACCGGAACTTATGTTTGTAAACCATTCAATATATTGGTATATAGATTCTACTCTGGTTCCTAATATCATTGTGAATTTAGGCGAAAATTTATATTCAATTGCACCTAATGCTGCATGAATGTATTGCTGTCCATCATAGGTTTGAGGTGTTAAACCTCCGTTAAATGACCTTATATCAAAGTAAGTGGCATCAATACTGTTTTGATTAAAATAGCCATCAATATTATTTAAATCAATTATAGGTTGAGTTATACTTGGATCTTGGTTTACATTGAAGTTTAATTGAACTGCTTCAAAGCCAACAGTTTTAAATCGTCCATTATAACCTAAAGTTACTTTTCCTTTATATTCTCCTTCAGCATCTTTTTTAAATTTATAATCAACGGCAAAATTTGCAGCCAATTCATCATCGTTTAATTCTTGATAATATCTGTGATTTTCTGAACTATTATTGTCTGAAATTTGTAAAACAGAAATGTTATTATTGTCAATTGGAATAAATGTGTTAAACATTCTATCTGGAACAATATTTGCCACTTTATTATAAGATAATCCCCAATTAAAATCTATCTTATCAGAAAGTTTATGCAATCCTAATAATTGATTGACGTTTAGTGTGGTTCTGTCAAAATTAGATCTTCTAACAAATCCTCCTCCTTCAGTCGCTGCATCAAAAATATCTATAACACCTGTGTATTCATCATGTTTTTGTGAAGATGAATTAATTAACATTGTATTCAATTTTAATGTGTGATTTGAATTAATTTTGTAATTAACATTACCCATTAAAGTTGTATTTGTATTGTAATTGTATGAGTCAAAAGTAAAACTTCTTCTTGGAATACCTTGAGCATTTACTCCCCCATTTGATATTCCTTCCCTGAAATTGTATTCATTATCAAAACTACCCGTAATAAAATAACTTAATTTGCTTTTGCTTCCAAAAGAAAAAGAATCACCACCTCTTAAAAACAAACTATTGTTAATCGGGGTTTTACTTTCTTTATTCCAACTTGTATTAAAACTGTATGAAGAAAATGGATCAGCAGGGATGGAATTATTTGAAAAACCTGTAAAACTTGGACCATCTTGTAAATAAAATTTATCTTGATTAATAGCATTAGTATTTCCTCCTATTCCTATACCAAATTCTAACATTCCATTTCCTTTGTAATTTTTAGATACAATATCAATATTTGCACCAGAAAAATCACCATAGTTTTTATAATTGAATGTTTTATCTATACCAATTGACTCAACAATGTCTGTTGAAAATATATCTAAATTTATGTTTTTCTTTGAAGGATTATTTGAAGGTAATGGCAATCCATTCATTGTTGTAGAATTGTATCTATCGCCTAATCCTCTCACAAAAATATTGCCTGAACCCTCTTGTTTTGTAATTCCAGTAGTTTTTGTTACTGCAGTAGCTACATCACTTACTCCTTTTCTGCTCATTTCCTGTGCTCCAATACTCTGCTTGATCTCAACAGCATTTTTTTGATCTAGTAAAATTGCAGTTTCTTTTTCTCTATTTGCGGTAGATTTTACAACAACATCTTTTAAGGTGTAATTACCCGAACCTAAAGAGCCGTTTAATGTTGTAACCGCTCCTGCCTTAATCTCTACCGATTTTTCAAAACCTTCGTAGCCTACTGAACTGAACTGAATCGTGTATTTTCCAGGGAGTAATTCAAGTGAATACTTTCCAGTTTCATTAGTTGCTACGGAGTTTTTTGTCTCTTTTACAAAGACATTTGCAAATGGTAAAGGAGCATTGTTAGCTTCCTTATCGGTAATAACACCTGTCAATGTACCCTTTGTTTGTGCCATAGCAATTGATGCACAAAAGAAGATTGATATGAGTAATTTTAATTTATTCATCTGTCCAAAATATTTTTGACAAAAGTACTTTCAATAAATTTTTTTACTGTTACTCATAGATTAACAAATTTCTAGGAAACAATGCTAAAGTTAATTTACTGTTAACTTATCGATAAATATGTGTTGATTTAAAACCAAGTTATAATTTATATGAAATTTCCGATTTTTTTAACAAAAAAATCTCGCATTTGCGAGACCGAATAGTTTTACTTTGGGCTTATAAAATAATTGTGTGTGTTTTTGGAAACAAATTTACTCCTTTGTACTATCGTGAACTTGAGTATGATTGCCACCATTCCACAAGGTCAGAATATCGGTAGCAACAGCTGCACCACTTCCTGCAGCAATCGACACTTGACTTCTTGAACCTGCTAATGTTCCTGTTACAAAAATGCCTTCGGTAACTTTGTGGTCGTTGTTTTTGAGTTGGATTCTTTGTTTTTCGGGTGGTGTTTTTTGATGCGGTTCTACAAATTGGGTAAGTCCTTCAATCCCAAAAGGATTGGCAGCACCAATGGCTATAACAATCATTTTAGATTGATAAATATTCTTATTGGTTGTAATTGTAAATTCAGGATACTCGCCCTCAACTTTCAAGACTTTTTCGTTTGAAATCTGGGTAATATGCGGATAAGTTTCTGTTAAATGTTGGACACTTTCGGACAATAAATCATACCCTAATTTGCCGGGAGGAATTCCGTAGCCGTTATTAATTATCGCTTCCTGAAGGTTAGAATTTTTTTGATGGGTAATAATTCCAATGGTTTTATTGGAAACAAATGGTTTGTTTTTGGCAGAACCTAAAACCAAAGCACAGGACATTCCAGAAACGCCACCTCCAATAATTAAGACATCAAACATTAGAATTTATCGTTCATTTTTTCTTCAATACTTTTTGACATTCTAAATATCAACAGAATCAAAATAGCACAAAATGATGCTGCAATTCCAATAATAGCAATCATACTGTTCCCATCTAGCGGGTTTTTGAAGTCAAGCAAAGTTATATTGAATATGATGAGCACGATGGCCAAAACTACCAATATGTTAGTAAAAAGTTTCATGTTATATTTTTTTTAAAAAATTGAAAGGTAAATTTATAAAAATTTAATTTACAGGAACAAACCTTTAACATTACCAGCAAATAATTTAACAGCAATTGCCAAAAGAACCACACCAAAAGCCTTTCTGATAACTCCTAAACCATTTTTCCCTAACATTTTTTCGATTTTAGAAGATGATTTCAAAACAAGGTAAACCACAATAATATTCAAAACTATAGCAATCAGAATATTTACCGTTTGGTACTGCGCCTTCAAAGACAATAAGGTGGTCATAGTTCCCGCACCGGCTATTAACGGAAAAGCAATCGGGACAATCGAAGCCGAGCTTGTTTCTTCATCGCGATAAATACGGATACCCAAAATCATTTCGAGAGCCAAAAAGAACAATACAAATGAACCTGCCACAGCAAAAGAATGTACGTCGATTCCAATTAATTTCAACAATTCTTCTCCAATAAAAAGAAAAATTATCATTATAAAACCCGCCACAAGCGATGCTTTTTCAGACTCTATATGACCGTGTCTTGATCTCAAATTGACAATAATTGGAACTGTTCCCACAATATCGATTACCGCAAAAAGCACCATTCCAACAGTTGCAATTTCTTTAAAATCCAATTCCATATTTATAAAATTTAGGATGCAAAAGTATATATTCTATACGTTTATTAATCAAATTAATGCTTTTTTTTAGAAAAATGTAAAAAATAAGTCGTTGCCCAGGTTTATAATAACTCAATAATTTGAAAATTCTCTTTTTGAAAATTCTTCAAATAAATTCAAAATACAATTCAAAATTCAGAATTGAAAACTACATTTGCAACATGTTTCAACTAGGTAAAACCATCGTATCGGAAGATATTCTCGAAAAAGAATTTGTTTGTAATTTATCCGCTTGTAAAGGCGCTTGTTGCGTTGATGGCGATGCAGGTGCACCGTTGAACGAAGCCGAAACCAAAATTCTGGAAGAAATTTATCCAAAAATTAAACCCTTTCTCCGCAAAGAAGGCATTGCTGCTATCGAAGCTCAAGGAACTTGGACAAAAGGCACCGATGGCGATCTCGAAACCCCTTTAATTGAAAATAAGGATTGTGCTTATGTCATTTTTGACGGCAAAACCGCACTTTGTGGCATCGAACAAGCCTACAATCAAGGCGAAGTTAGCTTCAAAAAACCTGTTTCTTGCCATTTGTATCCTATTCGAGTGAAAGATTTTACAGAATTTTTTGCAGTGAATTATGATAAATGGGAAATTTGTGATGCTGCCTGTTCCTTGGGCAAGGAACTCGAAGTTCCAGTATATAAATTTGTTAAGGAAGCACTCATCCGACGATTTGGCGAAGACTGGTATTTAGAACTCGAAAAAGTAGCCGAAGATTTGAAAAAATAAATCCTATTTTACAGTATCAAAGGCTAAATTTATTTAATTATATTATTGATTTTGAATATATTATGCTTTTTGTGAAGAACATTCAAATCACCGCCATTTGTGTTTTTCGAAACCTTTTCTCAAGTACTTTATAGAAAAAGAATGAATTGATTGATTTGTTATTGTGAGAAACGAAGCAATCTTACTATTTCAAGGATTTAATTTTTGAAAAACTTCTAACTTCTAACTTCTAACTTCTAACTTTTCCCTAAATTTGCAAACTCAATTATTGGATAAAAATGATAGACAAGATAAAAGAATATATTGGCGAAGCACAGGCTTTTTCGACACAGAACAAGGAAGAATTAGAAACATTTAGAATCAAATTTCTGGGTAGCAAAGGACTTTTGAAGGAACTTTTTGCCGAATTCAAAAACGTACCCAACGACCAAAAGGCGGCATTTGGACAAGTAATTAATTTGCTAAAAACTACTGCCGAAGAAAAAGTAAAAAGCATCCAAGAAGCTTTAGAAAGCAACGAAGAAACCAAAGGAATTTATGGCGATTTGACACGCTCTGCCGAACCTGTAATCATTGGTTCTCGACATCCGATTTCCTTAGTAAAAAATCAAATTATCGACATCTTCTCCAACCTTGGTTTCAATGTTTCCGAAGGACCAGAAATCGAGGACGATTGGCATAATTTTACCGCATTAAACTTGCCCGAATACCATCCGGCTCGTGATATGCAGGACACGTTTTTCATACAAACCAATCCCGATATTTTATTGCGCACCCACACATCCTCTGTGCAAGTGCGGTATATGGAAAACAACAAGCCGCCCATTCGTACTATTTCTCCTGGCAGAGTTTTCCGCAACGAAGCCGTTTCATCGCGTTCGCACTGTATTTTCCACCAAGTCGAGGGATTGTACATTGACAAAGACGTTTCCTTTGCCGATTTGAAGCAAACGCTTTTGTATTTCACCAAAGAAATGTTCGGAAAATCGAAAATCCGTCTTCGTCCGTCCTACTTTCCATTCACGGAACCCAGCGCCGAAATTGATATTTATTGGGGTTTAAAAACCGAAACCGATTATAGAATTACCAAAGGAACAGGTTGGTTAGAAATTGGCGGTTGCGGTATGGTCGATCCAAATGTCTTGAAAAATTGCGACATCGATTCTGACGAATACACCGGTTTTGCCTTTGGAATGGGAATCGAAAGAATCGCCATGTTGTTGTATCAAATTGGCGATATCCGAATGTTTTACGAAAATGATGTGCGTTTCTTGGAACAATTCAAAGCATCTATTTAGTCATTGCGAGGAACGAAGCAATTCATAATTAGCAAATAACTCGTCGCAAATGAAATCAGACATCATCATCCCCGAAGTAGAAAACGTTTTCCTCGCCGCAGTCCAGGAATGGAGCGACGATTTTATGGAAAAAGTGTGGTATATCTATTTAGTAAACGACAGCGATTTCCAGTTAGATAGCGTAATGGTAGTCTCCAAAGCTTTTGGAACCATTGATGGCGAGATGAAAAAAACCTCCCTTTTGCGTCACGCATTTATAGAAGTTCCAGCAGTTACATTCGTGAAAGTCGAAATGTTGGAAAAAAGTGTTTTGGTACTCAACAACGAGTTTATGGTTACTTTCTTTATTGGCAACACATTGTACGATCGCAAATATATTTTCCGAGCCAATTCCATCACTCCCGATTATGTTGAGGAAGTACCACTATTGTTTGTGGATGGGGTTATTGTGAGGTAGCTTAGTCATTACGAGGAACGAAGCAATCCAATTTGTTGCTCCCGTAGTTTGATTGCTTTTTTCTTAGCAATGACATCAATCTAATTTCTCACTTTTAATTTTTTTCTTCCAACTATAATAACCTACAATAAAAATACCACACACAACCATAATAAATATTCGAATTAAATTTTTTCTAGACAAAAAAGCATCTTCAAAAGTCATATCAATCATGTCTAATGTGGCCATAATAAAAGAAACCATTAAGCCCCAAATAACCCCTTTTTTAA
>DMHA01000107.1:5628-10130 GCA_003449615.1 Flavobacterium sp. | reverse complement strand
AAGAAGAATTAGGTTTGGATATTTCTCAACACGGAGAATACCTATAATTCAAGATTTATTTTGTTTTTTTAAACACGCTAAAAATTCGTTTTTAGCGTGTTTTTTTTATAAATATGGATGGATATTTAGATAGAAATTTATCTAATAAAGGTTAACAGATTTTAGCGCGTTTAAATCTGAATACTAGATTTTCTAAAAGTATAAAGTATAAATGGAATTAACCCAAATAGAATTTAATTAGTAAACCTCAAGCGAATGCTTGAACCAAATTAAATTAAACTATACTAGAAATAGGCACCATTTCATTTGCATCAGCTTTATAGTCGACACCCTCGAAATCAAAACCGAAAAGGTTCAAGAAATCTTTTCTATAGCCTTCTAAATCTCCTATTTCTGCTAAGTTTTCGGTGGTTGCTTGTTTCCATAAAGTAGCTACTTTTTCTTGAACATCCTCGCGCATTTCCCAATCGTCTATTCTAATTCTTCCTTTTTCATCCGTAGGAATTGCATTGCCTGTATATAATCTGTCTTGGTACAATCGTTGAATTTGTTCGATACAACCTTCGTGAATTCCTTCTTCTTTCATTATTTTATACAACAAAGAAATATACAATGGAATCACTGGTATTGCAGAACTGGCTTGAGTTACCAAAGCTTTATTTACTGACACAAACGCTTGTCCGTCAATAGATTTTAAACTATCCGAAATAGAGAAAGCGGAAGCTTCAAGATGATCTTTGGCACGACCAATGGTTCCTTTTCTATAGACCGCTTCGGTCAATGATGGTCCGATATAGGAATAAGCAACAGTTTTAACTCCGGGAGCCAAAAGATTTTCTGCCTTTAGTGCCTCAATCCACATGGCCCAATCCTCGCCACCCATAACGGCAACAGTATTGGCAATATCATCATCTTGGCAAGGTGCAATGCTAATATCAGTCACCACTCCTGTGTGAAAATCGACGGTTTTATTGGTGTAGGTTGCACCAATGGGTTTCAAAACTGAACGATGCAAAATTCCCGTAACAGGATGCAAACGAACGGGCGAAGCCAAACTATAGATAACCAAATCCACCTGACCTAAATCGGCTTTAATTAAATCTAAAGTTTGTTTTTTAATGTCGTTGGAAAACGCATCTCCGTTGACACTTTTGGCATACAAACCCGCTTTTTGTGCTTCCTTTTCAAAAGCTGCCGAGTTGTACCAACCTGGCGAACCTGGTTTACCTTCTAAAGGTGGTTTTTCAAAAAATACACCAATTGTTGCAGCTTCAGAACCAAAGGCTGCCGAAATTCTTGAAGCCAAACCAAAACCTGTTGAAGCTCCAATTACTAAAACTTTTTTTGGACCATTTATAGCTCCTTTTGATTTGACATATTCAATTTGATTTTTTACACTTTGTGCACATCCCTCTGGATGCGAGGTTACACAAATAAATCCTCTCATTCTTGGTTCTATAATCATTGTTGTTTATTGTTTATAGTTTGTTGTTTATTGTTATTTGGAATTTGTTATTTTCTATTTGGAATTTGTTATTTCCGATACTCTAACAACAAATATATAGTTTTTTACTAATTTAACAAGGCTTTTGCGTGGTTTAATGCTGATTCGGTTACAACAGTCCCCGACAACATTTGGGCAATTTCGACAACACGTTCTTCATTGGACAGTAATCGCAATTCCGATTGGGTATCTTCGCCAATAATGGTTTTGGAAACTTTGAAATGTGCCGTTCCTTTGGCTGCAATTTGTGGCAAATGGGTAATGGCAAAAATTTGCATCGTTTGGCTCATCTCTTTCATAATCTCTCCCATTCTATTGGCTATTTCTCCAGAAACTCCTGAGTCTATTTCGTCAAAAATTAAAGTTGGTAGCTTCGAATATTGCGCTAATATTGCTTTGACAGCCAACATAATTCTTGACATTTCGCCACCCGAAGCTACTTTTTTCAACAAGCCAAAATCGGTTCCTTTATTGGCAGAAAATAAAAATTGAAGTTCGTCTTTTCCGTTCTCAAAATAGTTTGAAGTCTTATTTAAATCTATTTTGAAACGAACATAAGGCATTCCCAAAGTTTCTAAAATTGATATTAATTTTTGGGATAATACAGGAACTGCTTGGATTCTTTTCTCGTGAATGGTTTCGGACAAAGTATCCAAATCTTTTGTTTTTTGCTGAAGGGAATCGTTCAAAAAAGCTATTTCCTGTTCCAGATTTCCTAATTCTAAAACTGAATTTTCTAATTTGGTTTGAATTTCAATTAGTTCGTCAACGGTTGAAGATTGGTGTTTCTTTTGCAAATTATAAATCAATTGCAACTTTTGGTTGATCAATTCCAATTGCTCTGGATCATTAATGAGTTTTTCCGAACATCGAATTAATTCAATAGTAATGTCATCAAATTCAATCGCAAGACTTGAAATTCTTTCTAACAATGAAGAATATTCAGGCGAAAATGATGCGATTTTTTGCAAAGAAAACTTGATTTCCTTCAAATTATGCATCACTCCTATTTGTTCTTCATTGGCAATTGCCAAAGATTTATCGATAGATTCCTTGATTATTTCAACATTATTCAACTTTTCAAAATCGGCTTCCAGTGTTTCTTGTTCGCCCGATTTTAAATTGGCAGCCATCAATTCGTCTAATAAAAAAGTATTGTATTCTCGTTCTTTATAGGATTCTGCTTGTTTATTAAGCAAGAAATTCAACTTCGATTTATCGGATTTATAGCTTTTTAAAAGTGTTTGATATTCTAAAATTGTAGCTGAATTATTGGCAATGGCGTCAATAATCTCAAATTGAACTTTCTCTTCTGACAATTCTTGCGTTTGATGTTGCGAATGAATGTCAATCAAAAACAAACTCAGTTCTTGCAATTCCTGAAGGTTTACAGGACTGTCATTGATAAAAGCTCTCGATTTTCCAGAAGATAAAATCTCCCGACGAATGATGGTTTCGTCTTCATAATCTAAATCGTTGGCTTCAAAAAGAGGGCGTAAGTTGTATTTTGAAATGGAAAATTGGGCCTCGATGACACATTTTTCTTCCTTGTTTTTTAAGGATGTCAAATCTGCTCTTTTGCCTAAAACCAATCCCAAAGCACCTAAAATTATAGATTTTCCTGCACCAGTTTCTCCTGTGATAATAGAAAATCCTTTAGAAAAATCGATGGACAATTTTTCGATTAAGGCATAGTTTTTTATGGAGAGAGAGGTTATCATTTGTTTGGTATTTTTTCTTTTTATTTGTGGTAAAAATAATTACTTCTTCATTGATTGCACTTTTTCAACTGTTATTATTTGATTGCTTTCAATAACTTTTACAGTTGGAGGGTTCAGAAAACTGGAATTTTTTTAACTCTTGGATTAATTCATCAAAATCGTCACTTGTTGCCACAACTACACTATCTAACCCAATTACATCTCCACTTTTAATTTTTGCTTTTACACTTTTTGCCTCTTTTTCTTCTAAAGTAACCAAGAAACACAATGCTTTTCTGTGAACATATTTCAAAGCAATTGCTTCTAAATCGGCTTGTTTGTATCTTTCTCTTATACTTGTTTTGGCAGAAATACAAATTGGTCCTCTTTCGACTGAATAAAACATCAAATCATAAATTACATTGGGAACAAAAGCAACTTTTGCACTCATATAAATTGGCAATATACCTTCCCTAACAAATAAAGTTGCGAGTACATATACAAATATTTCCCCGTTGAAATTATTGTTTCCTTCTGGATGTTTTTGATATTCTTCCCAATAAATTCGTATGTAATCAGATGGTTTTTCATATTTTACCTCCATAAAGTTTGGAAATAAACTATCGAATACGGCTTCCGATTTTATTCTTTGACCCACTTTTGTGTTTTGATTTATTATTTGGTTGAGAATTATATCTGTCATTTATTAAAAATATTTATATGGTGATATTCTAAAAATTCAAGAGATGGAATAAATCTATCAGGTAAAGATATCGGTTGATTTTCATATTCAATAAAATATTTCTGAATGTTAATTTCTTTCTTCTTTTGCAGAATTGCATCTGAAAGTTTAACTTTAAAATCAGTTGTAATTGTGATTAATCCTTTGTCGAACGCTTTGTCGTGTATATTGTTTAGACAAATACCATTTTTCGGATTTAATCTTTCTTGTTTGTTTTTTGACCACGGAATTATATGGCTTGCAGCTAATAATGAAGTAATTGAAATTCCTGTTATACAGCATTTTTCATTATAGGAAGCTAAAATCCTTTGTCGGAATTCATTTTGATTGACTCTTGTTTTAACTAATCTTATTTTGTCTTTTCCTTCTAAAAATTTATAATCATCTTCAATTTCAATTATTTCATCAATAGGTTTGTTTTTAATAACCGAAAGTATTGACAAACTATCAAATGCTAATTTTTCCCATTTCCCAAAATATTCATTCCAAATTTCTTTATCCGATGAACTTGCGGCACTTTTTCCTTTATTCCCAATTTTTTGTTTTTCGGAATCAA
>DMHA01000107.1:0-5593 GCA_003449615.1 Flavobacterium sp. | reverse complement strand
TTTTTCGGAATCAAGACTTGTAAAATTCATTAATTTATATGCCAAAGCAGCCGGTGTTCTATTAATTATTGGGGCTATTTCCCTAATTAATAAATTAGAACTACCACTAATTTTATTATAAGGTATTTTCCAATAAAGATTTAATGCAACAATTAATTGCTCTTTATTCCAATTATCTCTCGCCATCACTTATTTCAATTACTTCAAGATGACTTACACAATAGTCTGAAAATATTTCATCAAAAAGTTCTTTTTTAAAATCCGAACTTCCTAACAATATTGTTGAAAAAACTTCAACCCTGTCATCAACACTTAATTCATTTAAGCATTCATCGTTTCTGAAAAAAAACATAAAATCATCTCTTGTTATTTTCTTTTGACTTATTTCTTCCATAGTTAGGTAAATTAAGCGTTAGGGATTGTAGTGAAAATCCTTTTTGGCGATTTTCCTTCGCCAAAAAGATTGTAACGAAAAGCCCGACCCGACAGGGAAACGCCCAAATGTGCAATTTTAAAACTATAATTTTTAGGAGTTGGAAACGGAACATTCTCTACTTCAAAAAGCAATTGTTGCAAAGCAATATCCGCTGCATAAGAAAAATTTTCTTCCTCTTGTTTGTAGGAAATTAATTCCTCTAAAGCTATTAAAGCATCTTCTTTGTAATGTTGTGAAACACCATTATTGATATTGTGAAGATAATGAGTCAAAACCGCCTTTTTGTTGTTATCAGGCTCAATAAGCCTTATCTGAAAGCGTTTGCCATCAAATTCATCAATGCTTATTTTTTCTTTAAACTTCATTGGCTTATCAATTATTCAGAAAGATTATTATTTAAAAATATCTTGAATCAATACTTAATCTCTCCCCATTTACTGGCGTTTAAAGGAGAGGTTTTATTTAGACTATCTACTAAATCTGAAATGGGAATACTAGGCCCACCCGAAAAAATAGAAACTATTTCGTCGGATTTGGCATCAAAAAACACACGGGTCAAGTAAGCATTGGGTTTTGCTGAATTTAGTTTTAAAATATTTAATAATGATAATTTAATTTTTTCTTTTGCTGCCTTTAAATCCTGAGTCATTATATCTAAACCAGAGTGATACAATAAAGAAGTTTGTCTAATCTCGTTATAAGTAGGTGACAATAAATCATTTACTAAAAAAAATCTGCTATTTAGACCATCTGATTGATTCCAACCTTTGTAATTGCTTTGTTGTGCCACACTGGCAATATTTTGTGCAGTTTCTAAAAAAGAATTCCCACCCAATGGCGTAAAAGTATCTGCATCCATTCCTAAAATTATATAGCTGTAAAAAGAAATCACAGAAATTAGATTGGATTCAAATTCTGCTGGATTGAATACAAGTTGCTGATTTTGAGTATAATTAAAGCTGAAATCTTTATCATTAATATTTACAACTGGGCTTGAATATGAGGAATTATATACCAGTCGAGAGGATTGAACTTGAATTGATGCGGTATATTTATCAGAATCATAAGAAGCGATATTAATGAACATTGAACAATTTATTTTTTCATTTTGTTTGTATAATCGATCTGTCCATTGTGTTTGATTGACAAATTCGATCAACGAGGTTTGGAGAATTTTAAAAACTTGCTGATTTGCGTTTGGCAATCTTTCTGTATTCAATGTAATTGTGCAATTTAACTCCTGAGAATGAGACATTCCAAAAGTGAGCATCAAGAAAAAAACAATTATTCTAGTCATAAGAAGTTACTATTTATGGTTAATGAATATGGAATGAGCAAAATAAATGCAAACTATTTGAATCCAATTTTCTAAAGTTTATTTAAAAAAATGAGCTACTACTTTGTTTAAAATATCATCGGCAACAGCTTCTTTCGATTTTAATTCCATTAGTTCTTCCCTGAAATTTTTATCGATAAAAGTAATTTTATTAGTTGGTTTTCCAAATCCTGCACCTTCATCCTGCAAAGAATTAAGAACTATCAAATCTAGGTTTTTTTTCTTAATTTTCAATTTTGCATTTTCAATTTCATTTTCGGTTTCCAATGCAAAGCCAATCAAAAATTGATTTTTCTTGATTTCGCCCATTGAAGCCAAAATATCTTTAGTCTTTTCGAGCTCGATTGAAAACTCATTTACTTCTTTTTTAATTTTTTGAAGCGAAACATTCTTTGGTTTATAATCTGCAACTGCAGCAGCTGCAATCGCCACATCCACATCGGTAAAGTATTGATGACAAGCTTCATACATTTCTTGGGCAGAAACAACTGGAACTACTTTCACTAAATGACTATCAATTTTTAAATGAGTGGGTCCTGTAACTAAAACCACCGAAGCGCCAAGATTTGCTGCACTTTGGGCAATATCAAAACCCATTTTTCCAGAGGAATGATTCCCTATAAAACGCACAGGATCAATGGCTTCATAAGTGGGTCCAGCGGTAATGAGTATTTTTTTTCCTTTGAGCGGTAATTTTTTTTCTAAATCGGCTTCTAGAAAAGCAACAATATTTTCGGGTTCCGCCATTCTTCCTTCGCCCGATAAACCACTTGCGAGTTCGCCACTTTCGGCAGGAATTATAGTGTTTCCAAATAATTTTAATTGATGAAAACTCTCCAATGTTGAGGGGTGAATATACATATCCAAGTCCATTGCAGGTGCAAAATAAACGGGACATTTTGCCGATAAATAAGTAGCAATTAGAAGATTGTCACAAATGCCATTTGCCATTTTAGACAAAGTATTTGCAGTTGCCGGAGCAATAACCATCAAATCGGCCCAAAGCCCCAATTCGACGTGACTGTTCCACTTTTCGTTCTCTTCATCCTGATTGTAAAAACTAGAATAAACAGGATTTTTTGATAAAGTTGATAGGGTAAGTGGTGTTATAAAATCCTTAGAAGCAGGTGTCATTATCACTTGGACATGTGCACCTGCTTTTATAAAAAGTCGAACTAATGTAGCTGTTTTATAGGCTGCAATTCCACCGGAAATTCCCAGTAAAATTTTTTTTCCGCTTAAAACTGACATTTATAGCGATTTATTTGTTTCCTTCTCTGTAATAAATTTTACCATCTAACCATTCTTGTACTGCAAGAGCGTGTGGTTTTGGTAATTTTTCGTAGAATTTTGAAACCTCGATTTGTTCTTTGTTTTCAAAAACTTCTTCTAGACTGTCATTGTATGTGGCGAACTCTTCCAATTTTTCGGTCAATTCCTTTTTGATTTCAGAATTGATTTGGTTTGCTCTTTTGGCCATAATAGTGATAGCTTCATACACATTTCCTGTTGGTGCTTCAATTACATTTTTATTATATGTTATTGTATTTACCGGAGCATTTGTCTTTCTTAAATCCATTACTTGTTTATTATTTAGTGAAATTTTTTAAATCGGTTTCGATTCGAGCCAACATTTCGTCGGCTACTTTTTTGTGTTTGGTGTCTGGTTTAAATTTAATTAAACTTGAGTAAGCGGTCTTGGCAATGTTCAATCTTTCTTCCATTTTATCAGGTACACTGTTTATTGCGATTTGATAAGCTGAATCGTATTTAAAGAAAAGAGCGTCTTCTTTGTAAGGCGTTCCAGGAAAATCTGAAACAAAATTATCCAGTGCTACCATTGCAGCTTTATAATCCATAATGGTATTGTACTGTTTGGCATTTTCAAAAACTTTTTTCTCAATTTTATAATTTAACTCTCTCAAAGTTTTATTGGCTTCTGGCAGATAAGTTGAATTGGGGTATCGGTCTATAAATTCTTGCAATTTTTCTATTGCTTTGAAAGTATCTACTTGATCCAAACTAAAAACTGGCGAAAGTTTTGAAGAACTTTTAGCCCCTAAATAAGCTGCTTCTTCTAATTTTTCACTTTTTGGGTAACCCGAAGTAAAACTTTCAAATTGATAAGCGGCTAAAATATATTGTTTGGTATTATAATAGGACATCGAAAACATATAAAATAATTTCTCTGCTTGAGGTTTTCCTCTATATGCTGGAGCAATTTGTTCTATAAGCCGTATGGCATCAGTATATTTTCCTGCATCATATAATTTTGTAGCCATTTCAAATTTTACAGCTACATCCTCTGATTTTAATGCCTTTTGATATTCGCTACAAGAAGCGAAAACAACCAAAAGAAGTAACAGCGATACTATTTTTTTACTCACAATTATGATATTTTTTTGAGTTTTAAATTTATTTCCTAATATTATTATTTGCGATTAATAATGCCAATTCCAAGGAATTAAAATTTACAAATCAAGTTTGCAAATTTAGTTATTAATTTAGCCAATACAAAATATATTTTTTAAGCTAAAACGAAGGTTTTTTATGTCAATTTATTGATTTTTTTTACAAATTGATTGATTCTATTTTCTAGAGATTCATCAACTTTCACTAATGGCAAACGAACAGAATTCTCTGCCAAACCTAGTGATTGAAAGACTTGTTTGATTCCTGCTGGATTTCCTTGTTCGAAAATCATATCGATACAATCAGAAAAAAGATATTGTAATTTGAATGCGTCATCCACTTTTCTATTCAAACCCAATCGAATCATTTCTGAAAATTCTTTTGGAAAACCCTGAGCAATTACTGAAATTACGCCAGAACCGCCTGCTAAAACCATTGGCAATGCAATCATATCATCGCCAGAAAGTATAAGAAAATCTTTTGGTTTGTCTTTAATTAACCGTAAGGCCTGAATCATATCGCCAGCGGCTTCTTTGATAGCCACTATGTTTTTGAAATCATTGGCCAATCGAATGGCTGTTGATGGCAATACATTACTTCCTGTTCTGCTTGGCACATTGTATAAAATAACAGGAATTGGAGACACCTCGGCTATGGCTTTGAAATGTTGGTAAATTCCTTCTTGTGTGGGTTTATTATAATAGGGAGAGATGGAAAGAATGGCCTCAAATTGAGATAAATCTCTTGTTTTTAGTTCCTCAACAACTTCGGCTGTGTTGTTTCCCCCCACTCCTAGAACCATTGGTAATCTTCCTTTGTTGGTTTCAACTATAGTTTTAATGACAAATTCCTTTTCGTCCTTATTCATAGTTGCACTTTCAGCAGTTGTGCCAAGAATTACAAGATATTCGACACCACCATCAATAGAAAGATTTACTATTCGAATTAAAGCTTCCGTATCTATTGATAAATCTTTTTTGAATGGAGTTGCAAGGGCAACGCCTGTCCCAATTAATGATTGCATAATTTATTTTATATTTTTTTTAATATTTTAAGATACCTGAACAGTTCTTGAACAAAAACAGTATGATTTTCGACATTGGTATTAATCATCAAATGATTTAATTTCTTATCTACCGACGAAAAACCCACTTTGAATTGTGCACTAGAATGATTGGTCACTTTTTTTAAAAAAGCTTTTTCAACATCGTAATAACTGATTAATAAATCGAATTTTTCTTTAATAAATTCTCTCACAGTCGGTTCTGTAATTTGTATATTCCAATTCAGGTGTTTTATTCCAAAAGTTGGATAGGAATAGGTTTCATTTTTCTTCCATTTATCAGTGTAAACAATTATTTTGATGTTGTTTTTAAAAATTCCATTGGCAATTATTTCAGCTATCAAAG
>DMHA01000026.1:2617-4756 GCA_003449615.1 Flavobacterium sp. | reverse complement strand
AAGGAATTTTTGCAAACATTGAAACAAGCAAAGGAACTATTGTCATTCAATTAGAATACAAAAAAACACCCATAACTGTGGCGAGTTTTATTTCGCTTGCAGAAGGTACAAACACAATTATAACTGATACAAAACTAAAAGGGAAACCTTTTTATGATGGCTTGAAATTTCATCGCGTAATTGCTGATTTTATGATTCAAGGTGGCGATCCATTGGGCAATGGTTCTGGAAATCCAGGCTATGCTTTTAAAGATGAGATTACCGATTTGAAACACGACAAAGGAGGAATCCTTTCGATGGCCAATTCTGGACCTGCAACAAACGGAAGCCAATTCTTTATAACCCATTTAGCAACCCCACATTTAGACGGAAGACATACTGTTTTTGGGCAAGTAACTCAAGGAATGGATGTTGTTAACAAAATTGCACAAAACGATCTAATTCTTAAAGTGACCATCACAAGAAAAGGAACTGCTGCCAAAGCATTTAATGCTCCAAAAGTTTTTGCCGACTATTACAAAAACAAATCAGAAGATGACAAAAAAGAAGCAGAGCAAAGATTAATTAAAATCAAAAAAAATATTGAAGCTAACTTTTTAGCCTATCCAAAAGTGGCACTTGAATTTTCGAATGCAGTAACCACTCCAAGCGAACTAAAATATATTGTATTACAAGAAGGAACAGGAGCATTTCCGAATGCAACAAGTAATGTGAAAGTACATTATACGGGTATGCTTTTAGACGGAAAAGTTTTTGATAGTAGTGTAGAACGTGGAGAACCAATTAGTTTTGGTTTGAACCAAGTAATAAAAGGTTGGACAGAAGGAGTTCAATTAATGAAAGAAGGGGCAAAATACAAATTCTATATTCCTTCCCATTTGGCTTATGGAGAACAAGGTGCAGGAGGCGTGATCCCTCCAAATTCTGACTTGATTTTTGAAGTAGAACTAATTAAAATCAATCCGTAAATTTTTGAAAAAAATCACTATCTATTCTTGCCTTTGAATCAAGAGGTTATGGAGAAATATTTCCACCAAATACAATGTTTTTACATTGAAATAACAAACCCGACAAGTTTCAGTAATTTGTCGGGTTTTTGTTTATGAAATATTCATTTGAATATCTATTGGCAGAAATTCCTGGAAATCGCATAAAAATAAACGAAAATTAAAAAAATATGCAACATAATTTTGTTGTTGTTGTCTGAATAGATAACTTTGTGAAATGGAAAACGAATTAAAAAGAAAAACAATTATTTATAAAAATTTCTTTTGGGAATTCTACAACGCACAAAATGCAGAAGTACAAACCAAAATAGATTGGACAATTGGAATTGTGAGAACTTTGCAATTTATTCCATCAAAATATTTTGAACACTTAACTGGAACTGACGGCTTATTTGAAATGAGAATTAAAGTAAGCGGTAATATATACAGAGTCTTTTGTTGTTTTGATGAAGGAAATTTAGTTATTCTTTTTAATGGTTTTCAGAAAAAGACTCAGAAAACACCGAAAATTGAAATTGAGAAAGCAATGAAATTGAAAAAAGAATATTTTGAAGAGAAAAAAAAATTTGAAGAATTAAATCGTAAAAAATAGTAAAAATGGAAAATATGAAATTTAGTAAAAACATTACTTCGTGGGACGACCATTTAGACAAAAAATATGGAAATGTTGGTTCCGAAAATAGAGCAGTTTATGAACAAGGTTTTGAAACTTTCAAACTCGGAATTATACTCGAAGAAGCAAGGAAAAAGAAAAATTTAACTCAAGAGCAACTTGCTTTAAAATGTGGAACAACAAAAAATTACATATCAAGAATCGAAAATAATGCGAGTGATATAAAATTATCGACACTAATGAGAATAATTTCAAATGGCTTGGGTGGACATTTAAATTTAAGCGTAGAAATATAAAAGAAAAAATACAATTCCTCCAAAAAACAGTTCAGGAAATTAGTAATAGTTTTAGGACTTAATTCAAAGTTTGTTTTGCACTTTTTATTTTGGGTCTTTAATGGAAATTTTGGGATTTAAAATTCATATCTTCATAAAGCCAAGACACGAAATCTAAATCTAAAATCTAAAATTTTCGTCTTAATACCACAGTCTTAATACTTAATACTCAAGTCTTAATACT
>DMHA01000026.1:0-2575 GCA_003449615.1 Flavobacterium sp. | reverse complement strand
AGTCTTAATACTATTTCCTAATCTAAAATCTAAAATCAAACTCATCTTTATCATTGATGATGGCACCAATTTCAAATTTCACTACCTCGTCAAATTCCGTTTGCAGGATAAACCAATTGTCTTCATTGAAATAATTCTCAAAAGTATCGAAATCCTCTTGAGTGAATTTGGTAATTCCTTTGGTGGCCAATTCATTTTTTGCTTCGGTAATAGGTTTGCCAATGATTGAATTGCCAAATAATTGCAAGTTGGGATCCGAAGCCACAATATAACCCAATTTCAAACCTTCATCCTGATAGAAAGTCAAACGCATTTTCTGGGCATTATATACCAAAATCAGGTTGTTGTCTTCGTCTTTATAATTGCGGTCGGGTTTGCCATAAAGAGCAATCACATCATTTTGTTTCATTCCGAAAAGGAGCTTGTCGATGCCGTTTTTAAGATTTATTTGCATAGTGAAATTTTTCCCGCAAGTTCGGTAAGATTTAGCAAAGTTTGTATAATTTTTAATCAAAAAATAAACTTAGAATGATGCCAAAAACAATAATTGGCACACAGATGACACGGATTGAACAGATTGTCACAGATTTGTTCCTATTAAATTTATAGAATTTGTTGTAAATAGTTTTTTAAGGAATTTACGGTGCAAGCTCAGAAAATAATTTGCTACTTTAGCAAAACAAAAGCACCGCTTATGAAATGGGTAGCCAAAATTATTACACACAGAAAGGAAAAAAGAATAGCTGTCTATTTCGAAAAAAATGCCGAATTAATTGCTAGGATCAAAAGATTAGAAGGCTCACGCTGGAGTCAGTCATTGGGAGTTTGGCATTTGCCAGATACTGAGGAAAACAGAATTCGGTTCAAGATATTACTCAGCGAGGGAAAATCGGCTTTGTCACAAATTCAAGATACAAATCAATTGGTTTTGAAACGATATATTGAAGAAATACAATTAAAAGGTTATAGCGAATCAACTCTTAAAACCTATCGCAACGAGTTTGGCATTTATTTAAACTACCTAAAACAAATTTCAGCCGAAAGTTGTACTGTCGAAGATATTCGCAACTATATTTTGTTTTGCATCAACGAACTAAAACTATCCGAGGCAACAGTTCACAGTCGCATCAATGCCATTAAGTTTTATTATGAACAAGTTTTAAGAAGAGAACGATTTTTATTAGAAATTCCTCGTCCCAAAAAACGATTACAATTGCCCAAAGTAATAGCACCTGCCGACATCAAAAAGCTGTTTGAAGCTACACCCAATTTAAAACACAACTGTATGCTCAAACTTTGCTATGGTTTGGGATTGCGGGTTTCAGAAATTGTAAATCTCAAAATCAAGGATATAGACAGCAATTCGATGCAAGTTTTTATCGAACAAGCCAAAGGCAAAAAAGACCGCTATGTCAATTTGCCCGAAAGTATTTTGCCTCAGCTTCGCAACTATTTTATAGAATACAAGCCAAAAATCTATTTATTCGAAGGGCAATATGGCGGACAATACAGTAGCCGAAGTGCACAACAAGTGTTTAGAAACGCGCTGCTAAAAGCAAACATCAACAAAACGGTAAGTATTCACAGTTTACGACACAGTTTTGCTACTCATTTATTAGAACAAGGTACCGATATTCGTTTTATACAGGAACTCTTGGGACACAATGACATCAAAACAACTTTAATTTACACCGAAGTAAGCAACAAAAATATTAGAAAAATAATTAGCCCATTAGATAATTTGTAATACTATTTTTCTTATTTTTGAAGAGTGTTAAAAAAAACACCACCGACAACACAAAAAAACGCATTGCGTTTTTTTAGATTGTCGAGAATAAACAATTAAAAATCAAATAATTAGATGTATTGTAACTTTTGGAGTTGCGTATATTTATGAGTTGGCAGACAGTTTGGGGAAACCGTAGAAAAAACACATCAATCAATGAAAACAAAATCAAAATCAGAAATAATACTTACAATTGTAGTCTTACTATTTATTGTGTTTTCATTTATTATTGATATTGATAAATACATTCCAGGATTAAGTGAAATTTTTCCTTTTATTTGGATTCTGTTCTTAATTTTTGACATTTACAAATCAAATAAATATCTAAAGAATAAACCTGAAAACGAAATCAGAATTAGAAGTAAAAATGATAGTTACTATCATATTTTACCTTTCATTGGTGGCTCTTTTTTTTGCCTATTTTCATTAATATTGTTTTTCCAATATGAAGGTAAAACTACAGCGATATTAACTTTTTTATCAGGAATAATATTGATTTTTAAAGGACTAATCTTTATTCCAAGCGTTTTAATAAGAAAAGAAAATGGAAACTTATATCTTGAAAATGGAAAAGTTGTAGAAATACTTAAAATAGAAATTGTAGAAAAAATAATTATAAATGAAAACAATATTGAATTTAAACAAAATGAAAACAAAAATTATATATTTTCACATCTTGAACTTAACTCAACAGAAATTGAAACTGTAAAAAACTTTTTAAGAAAAAATATAAATATCAATATTATCTGAAAAAAAACCGATCTGCCAACAGGCGTTTGGCAAGATTGC
>DMHA01000010.1:14276-24127 GCA_003449615.1 Flavobacterium sp. | reverse complement strand
TTAATTTCATATCCTTAACCGATATGCTTAAAGCCAAAGACGGAGATTTTTTTATTTCAGATTGGTTGCGAAACAGAAATACCATTGAATATTTAGGGATTTGGGAAAGCATCTATAATCCAAGTTTTAATTATGGCGAATTCGCCATAATTAAAAGTCAAGCTGGATTAAATAGTTATAAATTGAGCGTTAAAGATTGGGTTGAAAAAACAAATTCAATCGGCATAAAAGCCACAACTGGAAGATATGGTGGCACTTTTGCACATCCTGATATCGCCTTTGAATTTGGAATTTGGATTAGTCCCGAAATTAAAATTTATCTCATCAAAGAATTTCAAAGTTTAAAAGACGATGAAAACAACAGATTAAAAATAGAATGGAATATACAACGGACGTTAGCCAAAGTAAATTATCACATTCATACCGATGCCATAAAAGCCAATTTAATCCCTAAATTTCTAGATAAAAGCAAAATAAATTTCATTTATGCCAATGAAGCCGATTTGCTAAATTTAGCTTTATTTGGAATTACAGCCAAACAGTGGCGTGATGAAAACCCAAACACAGATGGAAATATTCGAGACACAGCAACCATAGAACAATTGGTGGTTTTATCGAATTTAGAAAGTTTGAATTCGGTTTATATTCATCAAGGACAGTCACAATCCGAACTTTATAGGGCATTTCAAAAGACATACCTGAAAATTAAATCAAAAAGAAAAACATGAAATTATTACTCCTTATATAAAACTGATAAAGAGCAATTCTATTTTGCAGGATTTGAAAAAATAACATTTATTTTAAAATACAAACATAATTTAATTATAACCCAAAGCATAAATGAAAAAAAATCTAACTATCGCATTGTTATCAATCATTTTCTTTTCAATAAAAAATGATGTCTATTCTCAAACTCCTTTTGGAGTTAATTTAGCTGGGGCTGAATTCGGGTCTAACTTTCCTGGAACCTATAATATTGATTACACTTATCCCACAAGTTCGGAATTAGATTACTATCATGCGAAAGGATTAAATTTAATTCGATTACCAATTAAGTGGGAAAGAATTCAGCCTATTTTAAATGGTAATTTAAGTGCACCCGAATTATTGAGAATAAAAAATTTCCTGTTATTAGCACAAAATCGAAATATGAATGTAATAATTGATCTCCATAATTATTGCAGATATAATATAAATGGAATAGATAGAATTATAGGGTCAAATGATTTAAGTATAGATAACATAAAAAATTTATGGACAAAACTGGCATTAGAATTAAATACCTATACTAATATTTGGGGCTATGGAATAATGAATGAACCCCATGATTTATTAGTAAATGCAACATGGTTCAATATTGCTCAAGAAATTATTAATGGGATTAGAATAAATGACGTTACTACAAGAATAATTGTAGGTGGAGATAGTTATAGTTCGGCCGCACGTTGGATCCAATATAGCGATAATTTAAAAAACCTTTCCGACCCTTCAAACAAACTAACTTTTGAAGCTCATGTGTATTTTGATAACGACGCATCAGGTTCATATGATTCTAATTATGATAATGAAGGAGCTTATCCAAATATTGGCGTTGATAGAGCAACACCTTTTGTAAACTGGCTTTTAATAAATAATCTTAATGGTTTTATCGGAGAATATGGTATACCAGCAAATGATAACCGTTGGTTAGTTGTGCTCAATAATTTCTTAAGTTATTTAAAAGCGAATTGTATTAACGGCACATATTGGGCAGGCGGTCCTTGGTGGGGCAATTATATTCTTTCTATAGAACCTGAACTTGGTGTAGATAAACCACAAATGAGTACTTTGCTTAACCACCTAAATACAAACTCTAATTGTCCCTCATTAAATATTGATGATGTAACTATTCCTTTAAATCAATATAATTTTTCACCAAACCCTTTCCTTGACGTTATAAATATTAGCGGAATTGATGAAGGCGAATATATAAATATTTATGACATTACCGGTAGATTTATTAATACTCAAAAAATTATTAATTCAAGAATTGAAAATTTAGGTAATTTGAAATCAGGAATATATTTACTTAAATACAAAGATTTAATAATTTCTAAAATGATTAAATAAAAATTTATAAACTTTTATAAAATCAATTCTACTTCCTTAATTGAATGCATTTTTGAAAAGGGAAATGCCCTATAACCGCAAGACAATATGGCGTTATAGGCTTAATTTAAAGTGGTTTTGTATTTGGGAGATTCGGCAAATCCGAAGAATGGGTTTAATTTAATCCCAAACCTCGTCAAGCACTGGACGTTAATGCAACTGCAATAACCCAAATGAAAGCCTTGTTGAATAGCAATCAAATTAAAAAACTGCATAGGAAATTTTTGATTATTTTGCTCAAATTGAATTACTTCGGTTTATTAATTACTATTTTGAAAACAAATCTTTTTTTACATTTGAAAAAAATTTAGAATGAACGTCAAAGCCATAAATAATTACATAAAAATAAATAGCAATCCCAGCTCAAGGAGTAATTCCTATTATGTATATCCAGTAATTACTGAATATTCGCCTGATAAATTTGAATTTGAATGTGAAGGAAGTTATGGCGAGGATTATATCATAAATATTGATTTAGAGGACGATATCACAACCTCTTGTACTTGTCCGTATAAAAATAGTTATTCGGGTATTTGTAAACATGTAATTGCCTCTTTGAAAATAATTATGAAAGATTATAATGTACTTACTCCAACAATAGCTACAAAAGAAGAGAAACTTTATACTTTATTTGAAGAACTTCCTATTACAACTGCAAACAAAATCGAAAAACTCAATATGAACCAAATCAAACTAATTGATGGTATTATTTCGGCTAACATTATTAATAATTTGGCTGTTATCCCAAAATACCGTGGCTATAATTATGACGAGTATAAAATAGTCGAAGCATCTCAAACCCAAGTAATCACACAAACAAGAGGCTGGACTTCAACCCGACAAACATTTAATTACAATCCTGATACCGAAATTTTAGAATTTGAATGTGGTTGTAGCAAAGCCAAAAAGGCCTGCGAACACATTGGTAAAGCCTTACAAGAAATAAAGAATGTTTTTGGCGAAAATTTATTTGCTAAAGACTATATCGAGGAAAAAACAAAAATAGCCATTGCCAAATATGGTTTTACAACAGAGGATGACTACAATAGCATTTTTAGTTTTAAAATCACTCCCAAAGGATTTGAAGCCAAACCAAAGGCTAAAAACATTACAACCGACTCAAGAGATTACTCCAAAATATTCAAAACCGAAGAAGTAGATACTATCATAAACTTACCTTTTGTAGAAAGTGAAGCCAACGATTTTGGTTTAGGCGTTTGTTTTAAATTTGACCGAAAAAAATTTGTAGAACTCTTTCTTTTTCAAGCCAAATACAATAAAACAAAAACCGATTTCTCATCGTCTATTACAAAAATTGACCACTACAATATCGAAGATGCCTTAATGATATACAATTCTATTGAAGAACAAAGTTTGATTGTAAAAACAATGCAAGTAAACAGGGAGTTAATCAAATTCAAGACTTCTAAAGATGTCAACTATTTAAAAAAAGCAATCGCTTCGAGTCAAGAATTATTGCTGGCTTTAGAAAACAATTTCAGTTATACTTATAATTGCAATGACTCACTAGTTCGTAAGAACCTGAATCCCTGCATATTTGATAATAAAACCATAAAATTATTTTTTACAATAAGTGAAACGGCTTATTTCTACACACTAAAAGCTAAATTAACGTTAGACGAAAAGAACTATAATTTAGATGCCGCAGCATTACAAATCACTCCTTTATTCATTTTTGTTGACGGAGTGATTGTACCGATAGCTGACCCCAAACTTTCGATATATCTAAATCATTTTAGTGATTATGCCGAAGTGAATTATCTCAAAAAAGATACGCCTGATTTTTTTGAAAAAATTGTAAAACCCTTATCCGAAAAATTTGAAATTCAAACTTCTATTTTCAAAAAAAGTAAAGTTGAAATTGAGGAGAATAGTCTGGAAAAACACGTTTACATTACTGATTTTGATGGTCAATACATTGTTTTCAAGCCAGCAGTTCAATATCCAAATCAATTAATTCCTGTATTTTCTAATGAAATGCTTGTCGAAAAATCTAAGAATGATACCAACCAAACCAACATTTTATTTCAAGAAAGGAATCAGTCTTTTGAAGATAATTTTATAGAAGAATTTAGAGGTTTGCATCCCGCATTTGCCGAGCAGGAGGAATTCTTTTTTCTAACGCCCGAGCAACTGATGGAAAACTATTGGATGTTGCACGCTACCGATAGAATGCAACAGCAGGAAATGAAAGTTTTTGGAGCGAATAATTTAAAATCTTTCAAATTCAATATCAATAAACCCGTAATTAAAATTGGCTTAAAATCCGATATTGATTGGTTCGATTTGGAAATCGATATTAGTTTTGGAAATCAAAAAGTTGGGTTGAAAGAACTTCAAAAAGCCTTTATTAAGAAAACAAATTTCGTTGCTCTTGGAGATGGAACGCTCGGAATATTGCCTGAAGAGTGGATGAAAAAATTCGCCAACTATTTCAAAGTGGGAGAAATAAAGAAAAATGGCGTTAAACTTTCCAATTACCAATTTGGAATTATAGACGAATTGTTTGACGAAATGGAGAAAAAACCACCATTTCTGGTCGAATTATTAGAAAAAAAGAAACGATTGCAAAATATTTCTAACATAGAAGAAGTTAAAATTCCATCAGGAATCAAAGCCAAACTAAGAGATTATCAGCATCACGGATTGAATTGGTTGGCATTTTTGGACAAAAATCAACTGGGCGGTTGTCTTGCCGATGATATGGGATTGGGAAAAACGCTCCAAGCCATTGCCTTCCTGCAATATTTGAAACTGAAAGATAAAAAATGCTTACCATCTTTGATTATTGCACCCACTTCGCTGATTTTCAATTGGAAAAATGAAATTGCCAAGTTTTGTCCAACACTCAAAATGTTAGCTTTTGTAGGATCAAATCGGATAGAAAACAAAGATGATTTCTCTAAATACGACCTAATAATTTCTACTTACGGATCGTTGCTGAATGATGTAGAATTTATGAAAGATTTCAAGTTCAATTATATTATTTTAGACGAAAGTCAGGCCATTAAAAACCCAAATTCCAAACGATACAAAGCCGTTCGATTATTAAATTCCTATAATAGATTGGTGCTCACGGGCACTCCGATAGAGAATAACACTTTCGATTTGTATGCCCAAATGAACTTTATTAATCCTGGATTATTGGGCAATATGACGCATTTTAAATCTGAATTTTCGGATGCTATCGACAAAGAAAAGAACCACGAAGCCTCACATTTATTGAGTAAAATGATTGCTCCATTCTTGCTTCGACGAACCAAAGAGCAAGTGGCAAAAGAACTTCCAGAGAAAACCGAAAGCATTATTTATTGCGAAATGGGAATCGAACAACGCAAGGTTTATGATAGTTTCAAAAACAAATATCGTGATTACCTCATCAACAAAATAGACGAAAATGGGGTAGAAAATGCCCAAATGTATATTTTGGAAGGATTGACCAAATTGAGACAAATTTGCAATTCACCAGCCTTAATTTCGGACGAAGAAGATTATGGAAATCAATCAATTAAACTCGATTTATTGATAGAAAACATCAAAGAAAAAACAGGAAATCATAAAATATTGGTGTTTTCGCAATTTGTAAAAATGCTGCAACTCATCAAAATCCGATTAGATGAAGACCAAATTTATTATGAATACCTCGACGGACAAACGACCAATCGGGAAGAAAAAGTGAATAATTTTCAGAATAATTCCGATGTTCGTGTGTTTTTAATTAGTCTAAAAGCGGGCGGAACAGGACTCAATTTGACCGAAGCCGATTATGTTTTCTTGGTAGATCCGTGGTGGAATCCAGCTGTCGAAAATCAAGCCATTGATCGTTGTTATCGCATTGGACAAAAACAAAAAGTAATGGCTTATCGAATGATTTGCAAAGACACTATCGAAGAAAAAATAGCTTTGTTACAGGGCAAAAAGAAAGCCGTTGCCACCAGTATTATCGCTGTTGATGATGAGAAAAAATCTTTTGATGTGAATCAGGTAAAGGCGTTTTTTTCTTAAATATTTAGGTTTAAACTATTTAAAAAAACGGAAACCAAGTAGTAAATCTTCGTTTTTTTTTTACCCCAAAACCTCTTCGTGTTTTACGATATAATTCAACGCTTCTTTAACAATATCATTCAAATTCAACCCTTTTTTGAATGCTAAAAGAGCTGTTTTTTGATGTAATTCCTTTGAAATCCGAACATTAAAAGAACCTTTAAAAACTTTCTCGGGTGCTTTATTTAAAGAAACGCAAGTGTCTAAATAATCAAGAACTGATTCTTGAAAAGATTTTTCTAACTCATCTACCGAACTGCCTTCAAAAGTCACTAAATCATTGATTCCTTGAATTTTTCCAAAGAAAATTTTGTCTTCGGCAGAAAACTCAACTGTTCCGATATATCCTTTATATTCAAAATAATTTTTCATTTACTACAATTTTAAATAGTCAATTATTATATCCAATTGGTATAATTTCAACACTTTTTGTGGATGTGGTTCGTGTAAGCTGATAATCTGTTTTTCTTTATTTATAAATTTTCGCCTTGAACCTCCCGTTTTTCCTTGCGCAAATTGTTCAAATCCGAAATAATTTAAAACTTTAAGCATTTCATCCCAAGTAGTACCAATAATATTTATAATGTAGTCCATACGTTTAAGGTACAATGCCGATATAGTATGAAAAAAGTCCAATTTTCTTGGACTATATTGAATACATAATCGGTATAAAATCTTTTGGTTTTGATTTTAATTTCTCTATTAACTTATCAACTTTACTCATACAAAGATAGTATTTTTTATCTGCAACTAAAAAATAGTTACATAATCGATGTGACATTCAGATATAATTCCAAATATAAATCATTTCATTCAATTTAAAATAATTTAAATAAACTTTCATTTATTTTTGAAAGTTTAAAAACTTTTACTTAGATTTGTCTCATCAAAAGGAAAAACAACCAAAATGGAATTCAAAGAAGCAAAAAATAAGTTTGTACAAACCTGGGGAGCATTAGGTTCTCAGTGGGGAATTAACAAAACGATGGCGCAAATTCACGCTTTGTTAATGGTGTCTAACGAAGTAGTTTCGATGGAGGAAATTATGGACGAATTGCAGATTTCACGCGGAAATGCTAGTATGAATTTACGGGCATTAATGGATTGGGGAATTGTGTACAAAGAATACAAAGCTGGAGAACGAAGAGAATTTTTCACTGCCGAAAAAGATTTAGATGAACTCGCTTCTAAAATTGCAAGAGAAAGAAGTAAACGTGAAATCAAGCCAGCTCTGAAAATTTTAAAGGAAGTTTCTTCGATTGAATCTAAAGATTCAGCTGAAGAAAGACACTTTAAAGATCAAACAACAAAACTTTACGATTTTGTTTTGAAGGCAGATAATATGTTAGACAAAATGACTGAATTCAACGAAAACTGGTTGGGCAGATTGGTTTTAAAAATTATGAAATAAATTCCTATACCTAAAAATTTAATTAAAACTTTCATTTTTTTCTGAAAGTTTAAAATAATAAATAATCATGAAATTATCAAATATTGGAAACTTAACTATTGTCATCACGCTAATAATTAGTATTATATTGAGTCAATTTATTCCGGACTGTGTTATTATACCATTTGTACTCGGTTTATTCATAATGCCAACCTATCAATTACTAATAGGATTAATTTGGCTTGGTGATTCAGATGGAAACAAAGAAATTAGATATTATTTTAGGGGTGTGTTAGTATATTTTTTCCTAATATTCTGCTTTACATATTTACACAATTTTTTTGAACACCAAGAATTAATTGAAAGCATACTATCAATGTTTGGAATTCCAATACCAATTATGCTCGCTTTATACTTTACTTACATACTTAATCAACATTCAAGAAAATAAACTTTTAACACTTGAAAAGCAAAAATTATGAACCTCAACATCATTGGATACATCATATACCTCGGCATTACGATTATAATTATTCTAAAAGTGGGCAAAATCTGCTATAAAAATGGCAATATATTCGTTTCAGAATTAATACCAAATCACGCCGATTTATGTCAAAAAATAAATCAAATTTTACTATTGGGATATTATCTTTTGAACATCGGTTATTGTGCAATGACTTTGATTTCGTGGGAGAAAATACTTTCGATCCATCAACTCATAGAAGTTATCGCTCTAAAAACAGCAACCATCATTTTTATTATCTCTGCATTGCATTACACTAACATTATAATATTAACCAAATACATTCACAAATTAATTAAATAACACTTAAACACTTATTATTATGGAAACTACAAAAATTCTGATCGGTTACGCCATCTATTTACCAATTGCTATTTTCTTGACCTATTATGTTTCAAGAACTTTATTCCAAAACGGAAAAATATATATGCTTGACATTTTCAAAGGCAGAGAAGAAATCGCAAATGCTACGAACAAACTTTTCGAAACAGGATTTTATCTACTCAATCTAGGATTTGCATTAATGATCTTGACCATAAGCGAATACAAAAATGATTATCAAACATTAATAGAAGCTTTGAGTTATAAAATTGGTGGATTTTCTATTTATCTTGGCATTATGTTATTTGTTAATTTATATTTCTTCTTTAGAGGAAAAAGAAAAGCGAAAGAGACTCAAAATGAAGAACGAATTGTATTTAAAGCTTAAAATTATTTTACCCTTTTATAAAACTGAAGTAATACTACTTCAGTTTTTTTATTGTAAAAAAACTAGCATCAACCACCACAAAATTGGCACATTCTCCACCCAAAACGAAGTGTAATATTGATTTCTATTCCATTCAGTGAAATTTATGAATGTAACAGTTATAATTCCAATTGGCAACACTAAATAACTGGGATGTAATTTTAGAAATTCTAAAATTATAAAAGGAATAATCAATAAAATTCCAAACAGTTTAGTGCTTTCAATTCCAAATAGTTGTGGCAAAGTATTCAAGGATTTGTCATCAGTTTTGCTGTCCATTATTTCAAAAGGAATAAGCAAGCTAATGAGTATCAAAAAACGCTGGATTATATTAATGTAAAAATCTAATGGCAACCATTTTGTTGTTTGAAACGGAATATAAACCGTGATAAAAGTGACAACAAAACTCACGAAGAAAAGTTTAAACCATCCGTATTTTCTCAAAAAAGTGTAAACCAAAACAAATAATCCTGAAATTAGTAGTAATAATTGAACAGCATGTTGCAGAAAGTAAAACGAAAATAAAAAACCAAGCCCAGCCAAAGCACTAACCCCAATAATTGTAAAATATTTTTTATTCCATATATTCTTCTTCTTCAAATATTCAAAATATTTTAGAAAATTATAGCCTAAAACGGTCCCAAAAAAAACACAAAAAGAATAGTGATTATTTAACTGCTGTTGATTGGAAACAACTGTAATCTGAAGAAGGCAAAACACCGCAAAAGCAACGTGAATACTACTTTGTATATAAAAATCGAATATTTTGATTAAAATCCTCATTCAACAAAAATAACAAAACTGTTAATAACACTGCCATTTAGTTGAAAAATTGACAGAAATCAATTGCTTGAAGCCTTATTTTTTTGATAATAATCCATAAATTTGCGGCTCAAAAAAATACACTTTTATCATTACATGAAAACAGATGCTTTTGCTTTAAGACATATTGGTCCAAGAGAATTTGAAATTCAACA
>DMHA01000010.1:0-14253 GCA_003449615.1 Flavobacterium sp. | reverse complement strand
TGCCAAGAGAAAATGAAATTCAACACATGTTGAAAACCATTGGAGCCGAAACAATAGACCAACTCATTTACGAAACACTTCCTGACAATATTCGATTACAAGAACCATTAGAATTAGATCCTGCAATGACGGAATATGAGTATGCAAACCATATTCAACAATTGGGAAATAGAAATAAAATGTTTCAATCCTACATCGGTTTGGGCTACAATCAAGCGATTATTCCTGCAGTAATTCAAAGAAATATTTTTGAAAANNAAGAGCTTCATCGGCCAGGGCTATTACGGCACGCACACGCCCGGCGTGATCGTGCGCAACGTGTTGGAAAACCCCGCCTGGTGCACCGCCTACACGCCCTACCAAGCCGAAATTGCCCAAGGTCGTTTGGAAGCGATTTTGAATTTTCAAACCATGGTCATCGAACTCACAGGGATGGAAATTGCAAATGCTTCACTGCTCGACGAAGGAACAGCTGCGGCCGAAGCGATGGCGTTACTGTTCGATGTCCGTTCACGTGATCAAAAGAAAAACAACATCCATAAATTCTTCGTTTCCGAAGAAATTCTACCACAAACTTTATCGGTTCTTCAAACTCGTTCTGCACCAATTGGCGTAGAATTGGTGATTGGAAACCACGAAACATTTGATTTTTCTACTGAATTTTTTGGAGCGATGCTGCAATATCCTGGTAAATATGGACAAGTTTATGATTACACAAATTTTATTGCCAAAGCAGCTGCCAACGAAATAAAAGTAGCCGTTGCTGCCGATATTTTAAGTTTAGTAAAATTAACTCCTCCTGGCGAAATGGGAGCTGCTGTTGTTCTTGGAACCACACAACGTTTAGGAATTCCGTTGGGTTATGGCGGACCACACGCTGCCTATTTTGCCACAAAAGACGAATACAAAAGAAGTATGCCCGGAAGAATCATTGGCGTAACCGTTGACACTGACGGCAATCGTGCACTTCGTATGGCTTTGCAAACCCGTGAACAACATATTAAACGCGATAAAGCGACTTCCAATATTTGTACCGCACAAGTTTTATTGTCCGTTATGGCTGGAATGTATGCCGTTTATCACGGCCCAAAAGGCTTGCGATACATTGCTAATAAACTTCACGCTTTAACGGCGACTTTGGCAAACGAATTAGAAAAATTAGGTTTCGAACAAACCAATACTGCTTTCTTCGATACTATTGTTGTAAAAGCTGATGCCAAAAAAGTTCGTGTCATCGCTGAACAAAACGAAGTCAATTTCTATTACATCGATGAAAACACAATTTCTATTTCGTTGAATGAAACTACTTCATTAGACGATGTCAATAAAATTACAACCATTTTTGCAAAAACAATTAATAGAGAATTTGCACCAGTTTCGGTTCCCTCCCCTTTGGGGAGGGCTGGGGTGGGGATTAGAACTTCAACATTCCTGCAACACGAAGTTTTCAACAAATACCACTCAGAAACTGCTTTGATGCGTTACATCAAAATGCTCGAGCGCAAAGATTTATCCTTGAATCATTCGATGATTTCGTTGGGTTCTTGTACTATGAAATTGAATGCTGCTGCTGAAATGTTGCCCTTAAGTAAAGCAAATTGGAATAATATTCACCCATTTGCACCATTAGATCAAGCGCAAGGTTACCAAGAAATGTTGCGAAAACTAGAGCAACAATTAAACGTCATTACTGGTTTTGCAGGAACCACTTTACAGCCCAATTCGGGTGCGCAAGGCGAATATGCAGGACTAATGGTCATTCGTGCCTATCATCAATCACGTGGCGACCACCATAGAAATATTGCTTTAATCCCTTCATCGGCACACGGAACCAATCCGGCTTCGGCAGCAATGGCGGGAATGAAAGTGATTGTGACCAAAACATTAGAAAATGGAAATATTGATGTGGAAGATTTGCGTGAAAAAGCCCTAGAACACGCAGCTGATTTGTCTTGTTTGATGGTAACCTACCCTTCGACTCACGGTGTTTTTGAAAGTGCGATTTGTGAAATTACAAAAATTATTCACGAAAACGGTGCACAAGTTTATATGGATGGTGCCAATATGAATGCCCAAGTTGGGTTGACAAATCCAGCAACTATTGGCGCTGACGTTTGCCACTTGAATTTACATAAAACGTTTGCTATTCCTCACGGCGGTGGCGGACCAGGAGTTGGGCCCATCTGTGTGGCGAAACATTTGGTGCCGTTTTTACCAACAAACCCAGTCATTCCAACAGGAGGAGATAACGCCATAACAGCAATTTCTGCTGCACCTTGGGGTTCGGCTTTGGTTTGTTTGATTTCTTATGGCTACATTTCAATGCTGGGTGCAGAAGGTTTAAAAAGTTCCACCGAACTCGCTATTTTGAATGCCAATTACATCAAAGAAAAATTAAACGGACATTACGACACTTTATATTCTGGCGAAATGGGTCGTGCGGCTCACGAAATGATTATAGAATGTCGCCCTTTCAAACAATGCGGCATAGAAGTTACTGATATTGCCAAACGTTTGATGGATTATGGTTTCCACGCTCCAACTGTTTCTTTTCCTGTGGCTGGAACTTTGATGATAGAACCCACCGAAAGTGAAAACTTGGAAGAATTAGACCGTTTTTGTGAAGCAATGATTTCCATTCGTAAAGAAATTGAAGCTTCGACCTTGGAAGACAAAAACAATGTTTTGAAAAATGCTCCACATACTTTAGCCATGCTCACTGCCGATGTTTGGAATTTTCCTTATACCCGAGAGCAAGCGGCTTTTCCATTGGATTATATTGCAGAAAATAAATTCTGGCCAACCGTCCGCAGAGCCGATGATGCTTATGGGGACAGAAACTTGGTTTGTAGTTGTGCGCCGATTGAGGCTTATATGGAGAGTTAAATTATAAACAAAATGTCCCTTGAAATTGGGACATTTTTTTAATAAAATTATGAGCGACATCCAAACCCGCGAAGATTTGCATTTATTGATGAGCGAATTCTACCTAAAATTGCTCGCCGACAGCAAAATCAGTTATATTTTTATTAAGGTGGCAAAAATTGATTTGGTCCCACATTTAGAAGAATTAGTCGATTTTTGGAACAAATTCTTTTTGAAAGAGGCATGTACAGAAAAAATGTGCTCCAAATTCACACCGATTTAAACCAACAATCCAAACTTTCGGAGGAACATTTTGCCATTTGGCTCAACTATTTCAACACTACCATAGACGAAAATTTTTCAGGCCCAACAGCCGAAAACATGAAAACAAGAGCTTTGTCTATCGCTACAGTAATGAAAATAAAAATGTAGCCTTTCGCAAGTTTTTGCATCAAATTATCATTTTTTTACAAAAAAACACATTATTCAATAATTATATGCGTGCATAGTATTTTTTATCTGAAAATATCAATTTTTATCTATAATTTAGCCTAATAATATTTATTTATTTGCAATGAAAATTAAAATAACAGGTGTTGGGAGTTACATTCCCGAAATAAAAGTTGCCAATACTGATTTTGACAAACACGTTTTTTTGAATGAAGATGGAAGTCCTTTTGGCTATCCAAATGAAGTTGTAATCGGAAAATTTAAAAGTATCACTGGTATCGACCAAAGACGCTATGCCGCTCCTGACCAATGTTCCTCAGATTTGGCTTTTTTAGCTTCAGAAAAAGCCATTAAAAATGCAGGTATTGACCCAGAAACTATAGATTACATCATTTTTGCCCACAATTTTGGAGATGTAAAATCAGGCACTTCGCAGTCGGACATGATTCCAAGTTTAGCCACACGTGTCAAACATAAATTACAAATAAAAAATCCAAGATGTGTGGCTTATGATATTCTTTTTGGTTGCCCTGGCTGGGTAGAAGGTGTAATGCAAGCCAATGCTTTTATCCTTTCTGGAATGGCAAAACGTTGTTTGGTCATTGGAGCCGAAACCCTTTCGAGAGTAGTTGATGATCACGACAGAGATTCAATGATATATTCAGATGGTGCTGGCGCCACAATTATAGAAGCATCGAATGATGAAACAGGAATGTTATCCTACGAAAGTGCCACTTTTGCAAATGATGAAGCGGGTTATTTGTTTTTCGGAAAATCATACAACCCTGATTTAGACCCTGACATTAAATACATCAAAATGTTTGGCCGAAAAATATATGAATTTGCATTGAGCCAAGTTCCTCTGGCTATGAAAAGTTGCCTAGATAAAAGTGGAATTGCTATTGATGAAGTAAAAAAAATCCTCATTCATCAAGCCAATGAAAAAATGGATGAAGCCATTATTCACCGTTTTTACAAATTATACGGCAAATCTGTCCCTAAAGATGTTATGCCAATGAGCATTCACGAACTAGGTAATAGCAGTGTAGCGACCGTTCCCACACTATTGGATTTATTGATTCGAGGAAAAATAGAAAATCAAGAACTCCATAAAGGAGATGTTTTAATTTTTGCCTCCGTTGGAGCAGGAATGAATATTAATGCCTTTGTATATAGATATTAAAAATCAAAAACCCTTTCAGGAAATTTTCTTAAAAGGGTTTTTCAATAATATGCTACTAATTCAAATTATTGTTTCACTATCTTTTTAGTTGCAACTCCATTGTTTTTATCTTGAATTCTAACCATATAAGTTCCTGTTGCTAAATCAAAAACATTAACTTGTTTTGAAGAAGAAGTTTTCACTTTTTGACCCAACAAATTGAATATTTCTACCGATTTTATTTCAGTTTCGCTTTCTATATTTAAAACATCGTTTACAGGGTTTGGATATAAGGCAATTTTTAAATTGTTTTTTGCAAACTCAGAAGATGATAAAGTGTTGTTGGTGTATAAACTGGTGATGTCAGTTTGTGACAATGCGTAATTATAAATTTTTAGATCATCAACTTCTATTACCAAACCTGCACCTCCCAATTTAAATCCAATTGAATTTCCTGTGTTTAACGTGTAGTTTTGTTGTCCTATGTAAGTTCCATTAATATAAAGTTTTACACTAGTTCCATCATAAGTAAATACTGCATGTCTCCAAGTGTTTTGAACATAACTGCCTCCAAAATTAAAATCTGTTACATAAGACCATAAAAAGGAATTACCAACCGAATTAACATAATGTCCAAAATATTGATTACTTGCATTAGACCCATAAACAAAAATATTAGGTGTTCCTGACGTAAAAGTATCCGTTTTATACCATAATGAAATTGTTCTTGAACTGCTAGATGTTGGCAAAAAAGGAAGTGTTGCAATACTTGAATTAACATTAGTTATTCTTAATGCTTTTTGACTGTCTCCATTTCTATCATTAACAAATGAAGTTCCAGTAGATGAAAAAGGAAAACTGCCATTTATATTTTCATAAGCGTTATCAAAATTATATTGAGCTAATAATTGTGGAGGGCCAGACAAAGTAGTAAAAGACCCCGTTGAGCTACTAACAGTGCCCGCAGGATTAGTAATTTGAACTTGATAATACACCAAGGTACTAGGGGTAATACCTGTTAAAACCACATTACCATTAACAGCAGAACTTCCTGAAGCACTAAAACCGATGATTTCGTTATTTAAAAGTGTACTTGAATAACCATATTTAATCTTAGAAGTAGTGGTAGTATTATTAGGAGTAATCGTGTAATTAAATGTAGCGCCTGTCGAATTTATTCCACTCAAAGTTACCGATGAAAGAACCGGCAAAGCTGGTGCAACCACCTTTCGAATTCTTTCGTTACCATAATCTGCAACATATAAAATTGTAGTTCCCAACTTAATTACAAGACCAGGTGCAGTACTAAAAGTAGCAATTGAAGCATCACCGTCTAATGAGCCTACAGTTCCCGTACCTGCATAGGTAGTAACATCTCCCGCAGGAGTTATTTTTCTAATTCTATAATTATTGATATCGGCAACATAAAGATTATTATTGGCATCTATTGTTATTCCACTGGACGCTGAGCCAAATCTTGCATTCGTTCCATTTCCATCTTGATAGCCTACAACGGAACCTCCTGCAAATGTAGTAACTATACCAGCTGGAGTAATTTTTCGGATGCGTGCTTTATCTAATACAAATACATTTCCATTAGTATCAACTACAAGTCCCATGGGAGTGTCAAATTGAGCAGCTGAACCTGTTCCGTCAGTATAACCTTGAGTGCTTCCTGCAAAAGTTGACACTGTAAAAGCACTAACTTTTCTGATTTTATGATTAAAAGTATCCGCAACATAAATATCATCATTTCTAGTATCTACGGCTATCCCATAAGGCTGATTAAATTGAGCAACTGTTTGATGTCCATCCAGAAAGCCTAAAGTACCACCCGATACAGTAGTGACCACTCCAGCAGAGGTAAGCCCTCTAATTGCATTATTACCTGTATCACAAATAACAAAATTATTAAACCTTGTTCTTGCAATTCCAGTTGGACTGTTAAATCTTGCTGCGACTCCAGTTCCGTTTACAAATCCAGCAGTGGTACTACCCGCCCTTAATGCAGTAGAATTATCTGAATAAATAACCTTGATTTTGTTGTTTCGACTGTCTGTAACAGTAACATCTCCACCATCACTAGCGATACCATAAGGCCCATAAAATCTAGAAACTGAAGCATTTCCTATTACATCACCCGATGTTGAACCAACGGCTGTAGAAACAGTCTGGGCTTTTGCAAACAAAAAAGTCATTAATAAAAAAAATAGTAAACGTGTTTTCATAATAATTAGTTTTAAAATTATGTTCCAAAATTATTTCATTAAAAACAAGAAAAATCAATGAGTTTGAGAACAGTAGTTTTGAGTTTGAGAACGCTGTTTTTTTTGAAATTATATTAGGTTACTTTTACCAAGATTTAATTTTGAAATTTTGAAAAAATCAATATCAGCACTCTTTTTTCTAATTTGGACATTTTTCGTTGCTCATTCGCAAGAAATTTATCATCAAGAAATAACGATTACCGAGGGTTTACCCTCCAATACCGTCTATGATATTATGCAAGACGAGAAAGGGTTTATTTGGTTGGCCACCGATGAGGGTGTATCACGATTTGATGGGCGACATTTTAAAGAATTCAAATCGCTACACCATAATGGTAAAAGTGGCTCTTTCTTAAAAAAAGATAATTTCGGACGCATTTGGTATGAAAACTTTGATGGTTACCTGAACTACATTCAAAACGATTCGGTTTATAAAATTAATCAAGGAAATCCAATGGGTTTTATAAACTATTCTATCTACAAAAACCAACTCACGTATGCTACCCAAAACGGCTACGAAATTCTTGATTTAAAAACGCTAAAAATAATTAAGAAACAAAATTTAACTGATTTTAGTATCTGTTTTATAGAAATTGTAGATGGAAAAACCAATTTTATTGACTCATCTTTAAAAACAATCACACTAAACAATTCTACTCTTTCTAGTAGTCCAAAATATTTGAATACACCTTTAGTAGCGCCAATATTTACCTCTTCCAATACGATTTATTGCACAGACAAAAGCAATACGAATAAAAAAATGTATAAAATTGATAATGGAAAAGCCATACCATTATTTGAATTTACTAGTACTCAAACTATTCAAAACTTATACTTTTTGCAAAATAAATTTTGGATTTGTACCAATAAAGGTCTTTTTGTGTTGGATAAAAACGGAAAGAAATTAAACAACAAACCATATTTTGCCAATTTTAGTATTACTTCTTTTTTTATTGACAACGAGAACAAATACTGGATTGGCACATTGAACGATGGCTTGCTTCGGTTTTCTGATTTTAACGAAATTCAAAGTGACCTGAAAGAAATAAAACCGCTACTACTTTCGGCAGAAAATTCAAATTTATATGTTGGGTCAGAAAACGGGAGTATCTATTCGATTTCAAATGATTTTGGTATTTTAAAAGTACTGCCACTGAAATGCAAAAACCAAATTTTATATATCAATAATTCGCATCCAAAATTCAATTTTATTGCAGCCGATGGAACATACAAAACCAATAAAAATTTTGAAGTTTTAGAACACGAAAATTATGCTTTAAAATCGATGGATTTTGTTACTGAAAGCGAAGCTATTGTGGCTGTATCAGGTTTTATAGGATTTGTAAACATTGGGGATATGGTCTCAAAAAGCGAAGTAGGTAACTTTCAATATAAAGACAAACAATATCATTTAAAAGATAATATTCGCGGAAAATCGGCAGTTTGGAATCAAACAGAAAATGAAGCTTTATTTCTGACCAATATGGGATTATTCAGCTATAAAAACAATCGATTACAGGAACTTAAACTTGATAATAAAAAAACTGGATTTAAGGGCATCAAAAAAGCAAATAATTCTATTTATGTCCTCACCGATGACAATAAATTATATCAATACATTCATAGTAATTTTAAGGAAATAAAAACTGGTTTAGAGGATATAACGTTTATTAAAAACATAAATAACAACATTTATATAGGAACTAAAAATGCAGTTTATCATTTGAAAAACAATCAAATACAAAAAATAAATGCAATAAAAGTTTCCGAAAAAATACAAGACTTACAAATAGACAAAGAATATTATTATGTTTTGAATAAAAAAAATATTATCCGCTTTAATAAAAATAATTCAAATCCAATTCAAAATAAAATCGCTATATATTTAGAAAAAATTTGGGTAAATAACGAAGAATATACTTTCAAAAACAAACAAAATCTAAACTATTCACAAAACGATTTGAGAATACAAGTTGCGATGATAGATTATGATAAAAATAGTAGTATTTATTACAGAATTAATAATCAATCCTGGAAAGAAATATTGAATAACGGAAATGTTTTACAGCTCTCTTCCTTATCTCCAAATCAATATAAAATTGAATTTAGCAACCAAAAAAACGGAACTGTTTTACAAAAAGTGAATTTTGAAATTCAAAAACCTTTTTGGGAAACAATATGGTTTTTTGTTTTGATTTCAATCCTAATCACAACCGTAATTGTTGTTATATATTACAACCGATTAAAACAAATAAAGGCAAAAGACAATTTAATCATTGACAAACTCAAACTCGAAAATAACCTGAATGAAAATAAACTCAAACTAATAAAAGCCCAAATGAATCCGCATTTTTTCTTCAATGCTCTTAATACTATTCAGTCGTATATTGCCACGAATGAAACGGATGAAGCGACCAATTATTTGAATAAATTTTCGAAACTGACCAGAATGATTCTCGATATGACAGACAAAAACTGGATCACCATCGACGAAGAAATAAAAATGCAAACCTTGTATTTGAACCTGCAAAAAACACGGTTATCCAATTTTGATTTTCAAATCAGCATAAAAAACAATAGCATTCACAACGCAACACTTCCAACAATGCTGCTGCAACCTTATGTCGAAAATGCGGTTATTCACGGATTGGTTCACAAAATGGGAGTGAAAAATTTATGGATCAATTTTGAAATTAATGGTCAAAATCAATTGGAAATCACCATAAAAGACAACGGAATTGGAGTAGCAAAAGCCAACGAAATCAATCAAAAAAACAACAACAAAAATACTTCGTTTGCTACAAAAGCCACACTAGAAAGATTGGAAATCATCAATAGAAACAATTTGAAAATTGCCGTTGAAACTAACGAATTATTTGATAACAACGAAAAATCAGGAGGTACAGAAGTAAAAATCACAATGGATTTACGCTATGAATAAATATAAAACCGTCATCATTGAAGACGAAAAAAGAGCTCAAATACTGTTACAAACCATTTTGGAAAAGCATTTTCCGAATATCGAAATTTTGGCTATTGCAGACGATTTGCCTTCGGGTGTGAAAGCCATACATAAACACAAACCCGATTTTATTTTTTTAGATATCGAAATGCCAAATTATAATGGTTTGGAAATATTAGATTTTTTTGACGAAAATCAGATTGATTTTTCAATTATTTTCACGACCGCCTACAACCATTATGCAATTGAAGCCCTTAAAATTGCAGCCGTAGATTATTTATTAAAACCACTGAATAAAGAAGATATTCAAGAGGCCTTAGGGCGTTTCGAGAAGAAAAACAAAAGTTATAACCAAGAATCTTTTTCGAGTTTGAAAAGTATTATTACCGATAAAAAAATCAATAAAATAGCCGTTCCCGAAGGCAATCAACTCCATTTTATAAAACCCGAAGACATTGTTTACATCAAAGCAGACAATTCCTATTCTGAACTCTATTTAGAAAACGGAAAACAAATGATTGTAAGCCGTTCCATAAAAAATTTTGAAGACGGACTCAAAGAAAATCCTTGTTTTTGTAGGATACATAAATCCTATTTAATCAATACACAATTTGTAGATAAATATGACAAATCAAATGGTGGTTGGGTTACGCTTTCCAACAAAAAAGAACTTCCCATTTCATCTGAAAAAATCGATGATTTTATGGGTTTAATCAACAAAATATCCCGCTAAATTTGATTTCAAAAAAAGATCAAAACTTTGTACATTTGCAACCTAATCAAACCAAGAACGAGATTGCCTCGTCCCCGCAATGACTATGTACGAAAAAACATTTCCCAACAAAAGATTCAAACACACTTTAGAATTTTTACAAAAACACGTTTCCACATCTGAAACTATTTTTGATTTAGGTGTTCCCAATCCTTTTTCCAAAATAATGGTCGAAAATGGGTACAGCGTAAAAAATACTACTGGAGAAGACATTGACAACAATCAAACCGCATTGAAAAACGAAAACTATACTGTTTTTACCGCTTTTGAAATTTTTGAACATTTGTTGAATCCTTATACCGTTTTAGAAAATGTAAAATGCGACAAACTGTTCATTTCCATTCCTTTGCGTTTGTGGTTTTCGCCAGCCTATCGCAGCAAAACCGATATGTGGGACAGACATTACCACGAATTCGAGGATTGGCAATTGGACTGGCTTTTAGAAAAAACAGGTTGGAAAATTATAGACAGAGAGAAATTTACACATCCTGTAAATAAAATTGGATTCCGACCATTATTGCGATTTTTTACACCAAGATATTATATTGTTTACGCTGAGAAAATTAAGATTTAAGATTGCTGATTACCTATTTTAGATTTTTAAGATGATGCCACGAGCAAATCTAAAATCTAAAATCTAAAGTCTAAAATTTATTAAATGAAATATTACATCGTAATTCCCTCCTACAACGAAGAAGCGTTTATCGCTTTGACACTGCAATCCTTGATTTCACAAACGGTTTTGCCATCAAAAATCGTGGTAGTCAATGACAATTCTACCGATAAAACAGCCGAAATTGTATTGGATTTCGCCAAAGAAAATCCATATATTAGTTTGGTAAACAAAACTTCCGAGACAATACATTTGCCTGGAAGCAAGGTTATTCAGGCTTTTCAGAAAGGTTTTGAAACTTTGGACGAAAATTATGATTTCATCGTAAAACTCGATGCAGACTTGATTTTCCCTCCCAATTATTTCGAAACAATAATCAAACATTTTCAATCTGATGCCAAAATTGGAATGGTTGGTGGATTTTGTTATATCGAAAAAAATGGTCAATGGGTTCTGGAAAATCTAACCGACAAAGACCACATTCGAGGTGCACTCAAAGCCTACAGGAAAGTAACTTTCCAACAAATTGGTGGCTTAAAACCAGCAATGGGATGGGACACAGTGGACGAATTGCTCTGTAAATACTACAATTGGAAAGTGGTTACCGACGAAAGTCTTCACGTAAAACACCTCAAACCAACGGGAGCAAATTACAACAAAACGGCACGTTACAAACAAGGGGAAGCCTTTTACACCTTGGGCTACGGATTTTTTATAACCGCAATCGCTTCTGTAAAACTGGCAATGATGAAGAAAAAACCACTGCTTTTTTTAGATTATATTCAAGGTTTTTGGAAAGCCAAATCGGCAAAAAAACCAATGTTGGTCAATGCTGAACAAGCCAGATTCATTCAAAAATATCGTTTGCAGAAGATGAAAGAAAAGATTTTTTAGTAGTTAATTTGTGTATTGTAATTCTTTCTAAATCTAAAAAACCATCTACTGACAAATTAATTTTAATTTAATTAAATTTAAAATAGTATTTTTGCTTATAATGATATTTAGTTTTTATTTTCAAAAAAAGCAAATGGCAAACAATAAATTAAATTGGTTTTAATTGTTAAGATGTTGCTTTACCTTCTGAAGTAAAGTGTTTTTTAAAACAATTTTGCTTAATATTAAAAAAAAAATACCACTTTTTACTTGACTAATCAAATCTAAAGAAAAATATCTTAAACAATGCAAAAAATATTTTTACTTTTCTGTGCAATCATTTGTATATCGACCAATTGTTTCGGACAATTTATTGAGGGACAATTCTCTGGAATGAAAAATATGGAAATAAAGTTAGAAGGATTTAATGGAACAGATACTTACCTAATTGCCAAAACAAATACCAATGAAATGGGGGTTTTTAAATTTTCATATACATCCAATGATATTGGAATGGCTTATCTTTCAAGCCAAGGAAGTCAGTCCTATATCATTTTATTGGGAGGTGAAAATATTGCAATAACAGGAGAGTCTTTCAGCTCAAGTGCAACAATCAAAGTTATCAAAGGTTCTCAAAGTATAGCTTTTGTCAAATACAACCAAGAACAAATTAAAAAAGAACAACTATTGAGTGCCTGGAAATTTTTGAAAAAAAACTATACTGCAAATTTAGAACTAAAGAAAAATATCCAAATAAACAAGACTATTTCTGATGAAATAATTAGGCTTAACAAAAGCGAACAAGATTTTTTTAATACACTTCCCGACAATAGCTATGTGAAATGGCTTTTACCAATAAGAAAATTGATTAGCAGTCTTCCTGTGGCAATGAAATACTATCCCGAAGAAGTTAAACCAATATTTGAACAAATAAAAAAGCTAGACTATTCCGACTCTCGTTTATTTAAAAGTGGACTTATTGAAGATGCTTTAGATGCTCCTTTAGAAATTATGGATGTTACCATTTCAAATTCTGAAAGAGCAACCAAAGAAGTCAATAGTTTTATAGACATTATATTATTACAAGTAACAAACGATGAAAAAAAATATAATCAAGTAGTAGAATTACTATTTAAAATTTTAGATAAGCATAGCTTTTTTGATTCCACAGAATATTTGACAAACAAAGTAGAAAATAATTCTAGTTGTAGTCGCAGCGATGGAGTTACTGCCCAATTACAAAAATATAAAAAATTGGCAGTTGGTAGCAAATTACCTGATATTGAATTTGGTCCTAATACTGTTTTCCCGAATGGAGTATCTGTTAATAAATTGAGTGAAATAAAAAAACCTTATATTTTAGTCGTTTTTGCAGCAGGTTGGTGTCCCCATTGCACCGAATCTATTCCTAAAATTGCTCAACTATATCCAAATCTGAAAGCCAAAGGAATAGAAGTTGTTTTAGTATCTTTAGATGAAAATGTTGAAAAATTCCGTCAATTTACAGGCTCTCTGCCATTTGTTAGCACTTCTGATTACAAGAAGTGGAGTGGAGAAGACGTAAAAAATTTCAATGTTCATGCAACGCCAAGTTATTTTATTTTAGATCAAAATCTATCTCTTGTATTGAGACCTAGAGATATTCAACAGATAAAAACATGGGCAAAAGAAAAATAAATTTAATGAATTTAGTATTTTTCGATTAAAATTATAAAAAGCTTATTTTTTGTGATATCATAAAAAATCGCCCTTGCCCCATATATTGAGAAGACTAAATCCATTATCAAATAATTTTTATATAATCGTATTATTGAATGCAAATTGTAAACTGATTACTCAACAAATGATGCTCATTCGCTACTTATCTCAAATTGGAAAATACTTCTTGATGTGGAAAGAAATTTTCAGAAAACAGACCAAATGGTCGGTAATGAAAAATCTGATCTTCAAAGAAATTGACGAATTAATTATTGACTCTTTGGGCATTGTAGCCTTTATTTCCCTATTTGTTGGAGGGGTTGTAGCGATTCAAACGGCATTGAATTTGGACAACCCTTTAATTCCAAAGAACCTAATTGGTTATGCTACACGTGAATCGGTAATTTTAGAATTTTCGCCTACCTTTATCTCGATTATTATGGCTGGAAAAATGGGTTCCTTTATTACGTCAAGCATTGGTTCTATGAGAGTTACAGAGCAAATTGATGCTTTAGAAGTTATGGGAATAAACTCCTTGAATTATCTTGTATTTCCTAAATTAATTGCCATATTACTGTATCCATTTGTAAT
>DMHA01000355.1:966-5458 GCA_003449615.1 Flavobacterium sp. | reverse complement strand
TAGTAATTTTGTGATTCATTATTTGGAGCTAATCCCGCTATCCGTTGCAATCTTTTCTTTTTTTAAAGGAAAAAAAGAAAAGGATTTCCACTACTATCGGGGCTAAAAAACTGCAAATAAACATCAATTTTATTAAAAAAAACAAAAGTAAACTATCTAAAGAATATATGGAAATTAATTTAGTAAGCGATACCGTTACCAAGCCAACACAAGAAATGTTGCGAGCGATGTTTCGTGCCGAAGTGGGTGACGATGTCTATAAACAAGACCCAACGGTTATTGAACTCGAAGTAAAAGTTGCCGAAATGTTCGGGATGGAAGCGGCACTTTTTTTTCCTTCGGGAACAATGGCAAACCAAACCGCCATCAAGTTGCACACCCAACCTGGAGAACAGGTAATCGCAGATAAATGGGCGCATGTTTACAATTATGAAGGTGGCGGAGCTTCGTTTAATAGTGGGGTTTCATTCTGTTTATTGGATGGAAATCGCGGCCTGATTACTGCGCAACAAGTGGCGGGAGCAATTAATGACCCAGAATTTTATCACAGTCCGCTCACGAGTTTGGTTTGTGTTGAAAATACAACAAACAAAGGTGGTGGAGCCTGTTATGATTTTGAAGAATTTAAGAAAATTAGAAAAGTTTGTGATGCCAATAAATTGAAATTCCATTTGGACGGGGCGAGAATTTGGAATGCTTTGGTTGCCACCAATGACAATCCAAAAGCCTACGGAAAAGTATTTCATACCATTTCTGTATGCTTGTCCAAAGGTTTAGGAGCACCAATTGGGTCACTCCTTTTGTCTGATAAAGCTACGATTCACAGGGCTTTGAGAGTTAGAAAAATTTTGGGTGGAGGAATGCGTCAAGTGGGATATTTGGCGGCAGCCGGTCTTTACGCATTAGAAAATAATATTGAAAGATTGGCCGACGATCACAGACGTACCAAGGAAATTGCGGCTGTTTTGAAAAACCTTAATTGGGTCGAAAAAGTAGAACCAGTTGAAACTAATATTTTGATTTTCTCGCTTCAACCAAATATAAATGAGGCTGTTTTAATGGAGAAATTAAAACAAAAAGGAATTTCCATAAGCTCTATGGGACACGGAAAATTAAGAATCGTAACCCATTTAGATTATCGCGAAGTAATGCACACTTATGTATTGGAAACTTTGGAAAAGATGTGAGAAGTTAAGGGTTAGGAGTTAAGGGTTATGCGTTTGGAACACTGAACTTTTAACCCATAACTCCTAACACTTAACTTACTTAAACATTTCTTCCATTCCTGGAATCATTGGCATATCGACTTTGGCGACAGCATCTAATTCGGCTTGATTTACTTTTGAAGCTTTTTCGATGGCTTTGTTCAAAGTCACTATTAAATAATCTTCTAGTTGCTCTTTGTCTTCCAATAAATCATCGGCGATGGAGATGGATTTTAGTTTTCCGTTAGCCGTGAAAGTTACTTTCAAAGTACCGTCATTACTTTGTTCGTCTATTAAAACTGAGTCTAATCGTAATTTAGTTTCTTCTATTTTTCTTTGGGTTTCTTTCAATTTACCCATCATTCCCATTAAATCCATTTTTGTGATTTTTAAAATTATTAGATTGTAAAATTACTATATTGCGAACTTATATTTGGAAATAATACGGATTTAATTTTCTCCATCTGAAGAAACAAATCATTTATTTCTTATTGTAAAAAATATTAACTTCAAATTCAATAGTAAGCTGTTAATGAATATCAAACTTATCGCCATTGGCAAAACCGACAATAAAAATTTGCAATCCTTGATTGACGAATATCAAAAACGTTTGTCGTTTTATATCAAATTCGATTTAGAAATCATTCCCGACATCAAGAACGTAAAAAACCTCTCGGAAAGTCAGCAAAAAGAGAAAGAAGGCGAATTGATTTTGGCAAAAATAACGCCAACCGACCAACTCATTTTATTGGACGAAAACGGGAAAAATTTTTCCAGTATTGGATTTTCAGAGGATTTGCAGAAGAAAATGAATTCGGGTGTAAAAACCTTAGCCTTTATTATTGGTGGCCCTTATGGTTTTTCGGAAACGGTTTACGCCAAAGCACAAGGAAAAATATCACTTTCGCCAATGACTTTTTCGCATCAAATGGTGCGACTATTTTTTATCGAACAATTGTATCGCGGATTCACAATTTTGAAGAATGAACCATATCATCATCAGTGATTTTAGATTGCAGATAGCAGGTTGCAGATAGCAGGTTGCAGATTGCAGATTGCAGTTTTCAGTCATTGCGAGGAACGAAGCAATCTCATTTCGGAAAAGTAAGTAGTTATAATGACCTAATATATAAATTCTTCATTAGTTCTATTTATATTTGGAACAGGAAATTTCAAACTTTGAATGAAAATTTTGTCTTGAATATAATTTCCGTAAGACAAATCTTTTGCAAAACAAAAAATGAATTTATTGGGTTTGTTGAATGGCAAATAATTCGCTAAAAAATATTGCAATTGTTCTTTTTTAACAACTGAATGATTTACTGAAATTTCATTGTTTTTATCAAAAAAGATAAATACTCCAAACTTAGGTTTCCCCATTTTATAATACACTTTCGTGAATGGTAAAAACGCCAAATTCTTTCCAATGCTATCCGCGTACGAATAATAATTTTCCGCCAATTCGTTTTTGTGAAATACCGCATTTCGCTTTTTTTCTTGCAATTTCATCACTTCGGGAATGACCAATCGCAAGGGCAATCGATTGTCGATATTCAAAATCCAATTGGTTGTAGAAATCGAGTTTTTTCTATTGACTGCTGCCAAAGTATCTTTGCCTTTGGTTCGAAAGAAAATATAAATTGGCGAATGATCTTTAACATCTGCTACTACAGTTACATTCGATTTGGGTAACAAAATGTCTTCTTTGCTTCCACAGGAAAGCAAGACTAATAGGATTACTAAACTAAAATATTTCATTATTGATTGTTTATTTTATTGAATAAAGTTACACATTCCATTGCTTCTTTCACATCGTGAACCCGAAGAATTTTAGCTCCTTTGGTCAACGCAATGGAATTCAAAACCGTGGTTCCGTTCAAAGCTTCCTCCGCCGAAGAATTTAAGGCTTTATAAATCATCGATTTTCTGGAAAATCCTACTAATAAAGGCAATTCTAAGATTTCGAACAATTCCAATTTTTGCAAAACTTCATAGTTTTGTTCTAAAGTTTTGGCAAAACCAAATCCAGGGTCAACAATCAAATCATTGATGCCGTAACTTCTAGCTTTGGCGACTTTTTCTGAAAAATAGAAAAGAATTTCTTTGACAATATTGTCATAAGTGGTCATCGATTGCATCGTTTCTGGAGTTCCTCGCATGTGCATCATTATATAAGGAACATTATATTTTGCAATGGTTTCCAGCATTTTATCATCAAGATTTCCAGCTGAAATATCGTTAATCATAGCTGCTCCGTTTTCGATACAGATTCTGGCGACTTCGTTTCTGAAAGTATCCACAGAAACTAAAGTTTCAGGATAGTATTCTAAAATCAGATTGATAATGGGAATTATTCTTTGCAATTCTTCCTCTTCCGAAACATATTCGGCGCTGGGCTTGCTGGAATAAGCACCTACATCAATGAAAGTCGCTCCATCGTGCAACATTTTGCTAACTTGAGAAAGCATTTCACTTCTATTTTTAAATTTCCCACCATCAAAAAACGAATTGGGAGTCACATTCAAAATCCCCATCACTTTGGGCGTTGTCAAATCGATAAGTTGCCCTTTGCAGTTTATTGTCATCTTAAATCAAATTTGGTTAATTATCATTTTTACATCCCATAAATATTCCTTATTTTTGAGGAAATTTTTTGACAAATATAACCAATAAATGAACATCACTTCTCAACAATATGATAGCGTAATTGCAATTTGTCGCTCGCTATTTATCAATAAAATGAAAGATTACGGCAGTGCGTGGCGCATTTTAAGATTGCCATCACTGACCGACCAAATCTTCATCAAAGCACAAAGAATAAGAAGTTTACAAGAAAATGAGGTTCGAAAAGTCGATGAAGACGAAACTGGCGAATTCATCGGAATCATCAATTATTCGATTATGGCGTTGATACAACTCGAACTTGGGATTGTCGAAAAACCCGATTTGAATGTGGAAGAAGCTACCCTTTTGTATGACGAAAAAGTAAAATGGACCAAAGATTTGATGGAAGACAAAAACCACGATTATGGCGAAGCTTGGCGCGAAATGCGTTTAAGTTCTTTAACAGATTTAATTTTGGTTAAATTATTTCGTGTAAAGCAAATTGAAGACAATAAAGAGAAACCCTTGGTTTCTGAAGACATCGATGCAAATTATCAGGATATGATTAATTATGCTGTTTTTGCGTTGATATTACTGAAAACTATTAAATAACAAAAGACAAATAACAAAAGACAAATAACAAAAAACAAATTACAAAAAACAAATAACAAAAGACAAATAAC
>DMHA01000355.1:0-896 GCA_003449615.1 Flavobacterium sp. | reverse complement strand
AAAAGACAAAAAACAAAAAACAAATAAATTCAAAATGTAAAAAATTTAAAAATTCAAAATCTTATGGAACCAAAAAAATATGATTTAGAAGATCGAACTTTGAAATTTGCAATAGATTCAAGATTGTTTTTAAAGAAATTACCACGAAACATTTCGAATATTGAGGATGTAAAACAATGTGTTAAATCTTCTGGATCTGTCGGTGCAAATTATATTGAAGCTAATGAATCTTTGAGTAAAAAAGATTTTTGCTTTAGAATTAAAATTTGCAGAAAAGAAGCAAAAGAAAGCAGTTATTGGTTAAAAATAATGAGAGCTACCAACATAGAATTTGAAACAGAAATTAACGTATTAATACAAGAATCAGACGAATTAAAAAAAATATTTTCAGCCATACTGGAAAAGTCAAAATAACTAGCATAGTTTTATTTATTGAGTATTGAAAATTTTGAAATTTTGAAATATATTTGCTTTTTGGCTTTTGTTTTTTGGAATTTAAAATTTTGAAATTTATTTGTTTTTTGGCTTTTGTTTTTTGAAATTTAAAAAAAAACTATTATGAAAACCTTCACCACCCAATTCTCCAGACTTTTCGTCGGGATTTTATTCATTATTTCGGGATTAATAAAACTCAATGATCCTTTGGGTTTTTCTTTTAAACTGGACGAATATTTTAGTCAACCCGTTTTCAATATGCCGTTTTTTATTCCCTACACTTTGGCTATTGCCTTATTTTTGGTTATTTTGGAAGTAGTTTTGGGCGTGATGTTACTCATTGGTTACAAATCAAAATGGACGATTTGGAGTTTGCTGCTTTTGGTAGTTTTATTCTCATTTCTAACTTTTTACTCGGCCTATTTTGATGTGGTGAAAGACTGTGGTTGCTTTGGCGATGC
>DMHA01000356.1 GCA_003449615.1 Flavobacterium sp. | reverse complement strand
GCAACTTTTGGTCTTTTTGCTAATTCTATAAAGACGTCTGATGTGCGTGTGTAAATTATTTTTAAACCTTTTTCTTTCTCTAAAATCTTACCCACTTTTAAAGTTGTTTTTAGCGCAATTTCTTTCTCCTTAAAACCGTGATAGGTATTTCCGGGGTCTTTTCCTCCGTGACCTGCATCAAGTATGATTGTGAATGTTTGATTCTTTTGGGAAAATGATAAACCACAAAAAAACAACGCTAAAATTGATGTTAAAATGGAGTTTTTAAATTTGAATTTCATTTACAAAAGTTAATTAAATTAAAAGACCTAGATTTTAAATTGATTAATTGATTATTTTTGACAAAAAATTATATGTAAGTTTGACCTATCAAGAAACAAGCCATATTTTTACAAAAATAGCATTAAAACCTTTGAATACAAACTTATTTAATATCGTTTTATTATCCATTTTCCTAACCATTGGATCTTGTAAAATATATTCACAAGATATATCAAAAAAAACGAAATCAATTCCTGCTAATAATCAAAAAGATAGCACAATTTCTTCCGCTGAAAGCAAGAATAATTCAACTACAATATTAAAAACTGAGACAGATTCAATCCAAAAAGACAGTATTCAACCCAAAGCACTTCTTGAAGGAAAAATAAAATATAATGCCGCTGATTATGTAAAAATTGAGCAAAAGAAAAAGCTGATTACCTTATATGACAAGGCTGAACTTTACTATCAAGATACCGAGTTGAAAGCAGGAATCATCGTTTTGAACTATCAAACTAACGAAGTTCTTGCCGGAAGAATAAAAGATTCTCTAGGAAAACCATCTCAATTTCCAAATTTCAAACAAGAACAAAATGTAATTGAACCCGATTCGATTCGTTTTAATTTCAAATCAAAAAAAGCATTGATTTGGAACTCAAGAACCGATCAAGGGGAATTTAAAGTCAAAGCATTGTTAACAAAAAAAGAAAATGATTCGGTTTATTTTTTAAAAGGAGCACGTTTCACAACCTCAAAAGATGTTGATAATCCAGAATATTACTTCCAAACCCGTAAAGTAAAAATTATTCCTGGCAAAAAAGTGGTTACCGGATTGACCAATATGGTCATTGCCAATGTGCCAACTCCAATAGCTTTGCCTTTTGCGTTTTTCCCGATGAGTAAAGAAACTAGCGTTTCAGGAATTCTTTTGCCCAGTTATAATGATTCGAACACCAGAGGATTTTCTTTGCAAAATGGAGGTTATTATTTTGCACTTAGCGATAATTATGATTTAACTGTTTTGGGCGATTATTACACCAACGGAAGTTATGCTATGCGATTTGAATCCAGTTATGCCAAAAGATATCGTTTTAGGGGAAATGTAAATTTTAGATTTGAAAATTTAATCAATAGCGAAAGAGGCTATCCCGATTATTCCAAACAAAATATTTACAACCTTCAATGGTCACATTCAAAAGATTCTAAAGGAAGTCCCAATTCTAGTTTTTCAGCATCGGTAAATATGGGGAGTAGTAAATATTTTCAACAATCTATAAATCAGGCGAATGTTGGTTCGAATTTAAACAATACTTTGAGTTCTTCGGTTTCTTATAGCAAAACATTTCAGGGTAATGTTGGTTCGCGTCTTTCTTTGAGTGCCACACATTCACAAAACACCCAAAGTTCTGAAATACAAATGACACTGCCGGATCTGCAATATAGTATCGATAGAATTTATCCTTTTGTTGGCAAAGATGGCATGAAAAAAGGTTTTTTCAAAAACATCAATTTACAATATAATATGAGTGGAAGAAACAGTTTTACTACCACTGACTCCCTATTTTTTTCAAAAGAAATGTTTGATAATGCTAGGCTAGGTGTTCAACATACTATTCCTCTGAGTACAAATTTTAAACTTTTCAAATACTTTAGTGCTTCAACCTCAATGAATTATAACGAGGTTTGGGCAATAAAAACCATTCGCCGATTTTATGATAGCGAGCAAAGTACGGTGGTCGATCAAACCATCAACGGATTTGATACTTATCGAACTTATAATTTTTCGAGTAGTTTAGGAACAACAATTTATGGAACATTCAATTTCAAACCCGACAAAAAAATAAAATCCATCAGACACGTGATGCGACCTTCTATTTCCTATAGTTACATGCCCAGTTTTGAAAAATATTATGACACTTACGCTAGCGATGCAACGGGAACTATGACCAAAGACTATACCCGTTTTGAAAATAGTATTTTTGGTGGACCAAGTAAATCCAATTCTAATATACTTGGATTTGATTTGAGCAATACTTTTGAGGCTAAAATAACCGATCCCGACAGCACAAAAGTTGAACCAAAAAAAATAATGTTGCTCAATAATTTGAATTTTTCGACCAGTTATGACGTCAATGCCGATGGAAAAACTAGACTTGCTTGGGCTCCAGTTCGTGTGAGCGGTGGAACTCAACTTTTTAAAGACAAGCTAAATGCGAATTTTGGGGCTACCCTAGACCCTTATGCAATAGATAATACAGGAAGCAGAATTAATGTCTATAACATCAATAATGGTGGCAGCTTGTTTAGAATGACCAGTGCCAATTTGACCTTAAATTATTCGATTTCTAGCAAAGATTCCGAAAAAGATAAAAAAGATAAAAACAAAGAGGGCGAACGAAATGGTGGTCGTGATGACGATTTATTTGGACGAAATACTGTGGATAATATTAGAGGTAGAAGCCAATTTGACGATGAAGATGAGGAAAAAACAGATGTGATTAGTGAATTTTTTGCTTCAAAACTGCCTTGGGATATGACCTTTGCCTATTCGCTGACGTATGGTAATAACAACCGTGAAAACAAAATTACTGGTAATTCAGTTATGATTTCGGCCAATGGCGATTTAACTCCAAAATGGAAAGTGGGTGTTTCCACAGGATATGATTTTGTTCAGAATGGTGTAACCTATACCCAACTTCGTTTTGAAAGGGATTTATTGAGCTGGCGAATGGATTTCAACTGGCAACCCTTTGGTAATCAAGCCAATTGGAGTTTTTTTATTGGAATAAAATCAGGAATATTGAGCGATATAAAGTATGATAAACGAAGCGCCAGCAATAGATAAAGTGTGAAGCTGGAAGTTGGAAGTTAGAAGTTGGAAGTTGGGAGATGGAAGTTGGAATTAACATAAATTACATTAAGTATGAAAAAAATAATCTTTACCGAAAAATCACCCGCACCAATTGGTCCATACAATCAGGCGGTTCTAAAAGGAAATACACTTTATACTTCAGGGCAAATTGCCATAAATCCAGCAAATGGGGAATTGGTTACCTCCAATATTGAAGACGAAACCAAACAAGTGATGGAAAATATGAAAGCCGTGCTTAAAGCGGCTGGAATGGCTTTTGAAAATGTGGTTAAATCAACGATATTCATAATGAATATGGGCGATTTTGGAAAAATAAATGCAGTTTATGGCTCTTATTTCGACGAAAAAACCGCTCCAGCACGCGAAACGGTTCAGGTGGCAGCTCTGCCAAAAAATGTCAACATCGAAATTTCAATGATTGCTATTCTTTAGGGATAGAGAGCTCATTTATTTGTGGGATTTCCATTCTCTATAATGATTTTGAACCTTAAAAAATTATTCAACTGCAGAGATGTAATTTAATTTCTATTATTGCATAATATAATTTTAGTATTTCGCAATTAGTTTCTATTATAGAAAATAGAGTTGAAAATATTTTATCTTTGTGGAAATTAATAGGTAATCCAAAGAAATACAATAAGTTAATCAACATAACATCAATAACGTTGAGAAACTCGACAACAGTCTATAAAATCATTGATACAATGCTGACTAAACAAAAATTTGAGAACTTTTTTGAATAAAATTTACAAATAGCTAAATAATAGAACGATGAAAGTAATACTTGATATAAAAGAAAATAACCGCATTCCTTTTTTTATGGAAATGGTTAAAAGCCTTGATTACATTAGTGTTATCAAAGAAGTGAAAGAGGAACGAAAAAGTCAATTTATTTCAGATTTAGTCGAAGCCTTTAACGATGCAAAACTATACGAACAAGGAGAGAAAAAACTTAAATCCGCTAAAGACTTATTGAATGAGCTTTGATTTAATTGCCACCAAAACCTTTTGAAAGAAAATTAAAACGACTGGCTAAAAAGTATAAATCTCTTGCTTCTGATTTAGTTTCGGTAATTGATGAGTTGATTGAAAATCCTACACTCGGCACTCCTATTGGCAAAGACTGTTATAAATTACGCATTGCCATTGCCTCTAAAGGTAAAGGCAAAAGTGGTGGTGCTAGAATGATTACCTACGTTCGTATCGTTAAACAAACGGTTTTCTTAATGGATATTTACGATAAATCCGAACAAGCCAATATTACTGATAAAGAACTCCAAATGCTGATTGATATTTTACAGGAAAAGTAAATAAAAAGCCCCACAAATTTGCAAGGCTTTTTTGCTTTTACAACCATTTTTAACCGCCCATCTTTGCGTGTCCGAGCGTGACTCTCGAACTCAACCTAAAAACACCACTAAATGTCGTTCATAAAAGGTACGAATCAGAACCATAACTTTCTGCCAAATTTTTTAAACTTGTTTATGACTTTTAAATCTTGTAAATTTGCCAAACCAATTACTTTACAAGCATTTTTAATACTCTTAATGGAACTAGGATAAAATATAATGCTCATCAGAAAGAAAAAAGGTTTATCTCAAGCAGATTTAGGTAAAATTATAGGTGCTTCGGGTGATGTAATCGGGCGATATGAGCGTGGAGACATTAAGCCATCTATTGAAGTTGTAGAAAAAATTGCAGAATCATTTGAAATTTCTATTGATTATTTAGTTGGCAAAACGACAATTATTTTAGATAAACAAGCCATAGAACGACTTGAAAATATTACAAGTTTGCCAAACGATAAACAAGATTATATTTTCAATTTGATTGATATGTGTTTAAGAGATTTTAAAAACAAACAGGCATACGCCATTTAAAAAATAAAAATATGGAAGCAATAAACATCACCGCTTTTACTAATGATAATTCGCAAATAAACGCAATTAAGGCTGTAATGAAAGCCTTTAAAATAAAATTTGAAATATCTAAAATAGAAAACAAACCATACAATCCAGAGTTTGTAGCTAAAATCAAAGAGAGTAAGCAACAATTTAAAGACGGGAAATTTTCAACTCTTTCGCTTGATGATATATGGAAGAACGACTAAAATATTCCGACAAAGCCAAAGAAGATTTACAATACTGGAAAAAAACTAACAACGTAGCGAATCTCAAACGCATTCGAAAATTATTAGAAAGTATTCTTGAAACTCCTTTTACTGGAATAGGTAAACCCGAACCGCTAAAATATGATATGGCTGGTTCTTGGTCTCGAAGAATAAACATTGTCGATAGATTGGTTTATGAACTTCAAGACAATAACGATGTTTATATTTATTCTATGAAAGGGCATTATGACTAACAAAAAACCTCGCAATTTTTTACTTTGCGAGGTTTTTTGTTTTGGGTCTGTTCAACTTTGTGGGCAAGGGCTTGAAGCCCGCGCTAGCCCTGTATTACCTAATGCTCGGACTAGCGGGGGAGTAAGTCAATAAAGTTATTTCAAAAACATATACAATTTAACTAAAAAGAGAAGTATTCCGCCGATAACCAAAACCAGCCAATATTTTTTATACTCTAAAATTAGACCAAACTGTTTTTGGTTGTTTGAAAACCTCATTATTAAACCAATAAAAATAAACACCATAGGTGCTAAAATCCACCTGAATTTTTCATATATCATAATAATTACTTTTTTTTAATTTACCCTAGTGCTTTAAAGAAATATACTACAGAAGCTATTATAAAACCTATAATTATAACCCAACTATAGAAAATTTGAACAATTGTAGCAGGTTTAGAATATTCATCAGGGTTTTCAATTCCATTTCTATCTTTTAAAGACCATTTATTAAATTTATAGTATATGAATGCACTTAAAATACATAAAAAACTATATAGTAAAAATTCGTAATTCATAATTTATTTTGATTTTTCTTTAATTATTTCTTCGGTTTTTTTAGAAGTTTCGGTCTTAATAATTTCTCTCGTTACCTTTACTGCAGCTTTAAACTCTTGAGAAGCTTGTGGTCCCGCTCCGGGTAAAAATTTATTTGCAGTAGCTTCTACTGCCTTACCGCCAATGAATCCTCCAATATCTTGCATTGCTTCTTCATCTCCCGTAATTAATTCTACTCCTATTTCTAAAACAGACCCCGCTCCACTAACCGCTGATCCCAATCCTGCTACAGCTAAACCTGGTGCTGCACCCTCACCACCCACTGGAGCTGTGATTGCTGCACCTACTGCTGCACTGGCAAGTCCTGCCGTAGTTGTATCGTCTCCTACCTTTTGAATACCTTTAGCAACACCGAGGAGTTGTTGTTTATTGTCTTTTGTCCATTTTTGAATATCTCTTCCTGTTCGTTTTACATCTTTTACTGTATCATCCCACCCTTTTCCATTATACACAGTATTTTTTATATTTTTCCAGTCACTTTTCATCTTATCATACTGAATAGCAGACTTTATAGATGATTTAATACTGCCCCAAGTAGGCCAAGGCCATCTACCATCAGGGTCGGTATAGGCTACTGGGTTTTGGAAGCAGTACGCATACGGATTCCAACCTGGAGCTCGTTCAAATTCGGGATCAACACTCAACCAAATACTCGTTTTCGGATCATAATACCTCGCTCCATAATAGTACAAACCAGTTTCATCATCCAGTTCCTTACCATTAAACTTAAAGGCATTTTGGAAATAACCACTACCTTTCTGCTCTGCCATGGTTTCGCCAAAGGGCAAATTTAAGAAAAATTGGTATGCAACGCCATTAGCATCTGTTAAAAATGTGCTTGTGCCCCGCTCCAGCTCGCGAGACGGTTCAGGTGGCAGCTTTGCCCAAAAATGTGAATATCGAAATTTCTATGATTGCTATTCTTTAGCGATAGCATTCAAAAATAGCTACTTCAAAATATTTCAAAATATACTTTTTAAAAGAAAACCTGATAGCGAAAAGCATCAGGTTTTAGTATTTTTATTTATTTGAAACGTGATAAGCTATCAATCCATCTATTGGCCGTCGCAATACATTTCCTAATTGCATTTCATATTTATCAAACATAATTTGCAATTCGTCTTTGAGATAAAAAGCTATAGAGCCTACAAAATGAACTGGAACTTCTTTGCAATTATCATATTGT